>CAMLFI010000007.1 GCA_946479225.1 uncultured Mucilaginibacter sp.
ACGTAGAGGTGGGCTATCTAAACCAGTATACGCAACAGGCGAAAGCATATACTATTAACAATGTTATGCAGGTTACTTTATATACCCGATTCGGCAACAGCAAGTAGCGTATGGATAACGTATTGAACAACCCGGTATGGCATGCGCTCAACTCGGGCAATTACCATCTTGGCGAGGGCAATGACAGGGTGAAATATTTCGATAGCAACGTCTCACCTTTTGTTGCGTTGCATGAAAGTACTACAGATGGGTTTACTGAGTTATACGAAATGTTGCCGGACAAAAGAATAAGTTTTTTTGCCACGCCAGTACTGATTAACATCCCTGCGCCATGGAAAACTATAGCCTGTGTACATGGCTTGCAGCTGGTTCATAATGGCATCCCGGTAAAAGACGACCATATTCACGAAACGATTGATCTGTCAACTGCTTATTGCGCAGACATGGTAAATTTGGCAAAACTCACCAATCCCGGTCCGTTTAACGTGCGTACTATTGAGTTTGGTCATTATCAGGGGATTTTTAATGACAACAAACTAATAGCCATGGCCGGACAACGCATGCACGCTTTTGATTACGCTGAAGTGAGTGCTGTGTGTACGCATCCTGATCATACAGGTAAAGGTTATGCCCGGCAGCTACTTACCAACCAGGTCGATCGAATTTTGGCGGCGTCTGATATACCTTACCTACATGTAAAACACGATAATAACCGTGCAATTGATCTGTACAAGTCACTCGGCTTCTCTGTCCGATCAGACATGTACTTCTATATCCTGAAAAATTAAATTTTACTTTGTGCGAGTTTATTGATATCTGCAATCTCTAGTGTAATCTTTGGATATCCGTTTATTACGCTGTTTATCATAGCGCGGCCTACATCGGCAAGTGTACTTGCTCCGTTTGGTGCAATTGTCTTTATAAGCGGAAAAAGCCAGGAGAGATACTTGTAAATAGCCGGAAGATTCTTCTGTCCCTGAGTAGCGTGCATAAGCCCGGGGCGAAAATTATAAACGCGCTTAAAAGGTAATCGGGCAAGATCATTTTCTGTACGCCCCTTTACGCGGGCCCACATTACACGACCCCTTTCTGTGCTATCCGTATGCGATCCGGAAACATAAATAAATGTCATTTGCGGATTAACTGCCTCCAATGTTTTGGCAAAATTAAGTGTCAAATCATACGTAATGCGTGTATACTCCGGCTCTTTAAGACCTAAAGAACTTATTCCCGCGCAAAAAAAACAGGCATCATAACCAGTTAATTTATCATCTACGTCGCTTAGGTCAAACATATCAGGCACTATAAGCTGTTCTAACTTCGGATGGCTTATATTGTAAAGTCTGCGGCTAACCGCCAATACTTTACTCACAGCATCATTTTGCAGGCACTCCAACAGAACACCTTCGCCTACCATTCCGGTAGCCCCTGTAATTATAACTTTAATACGTCTTGCTTGCGTCATCGCAGTTTAAATAATTTACATATGCAGACGACCAACAAGATAAAACATTTTAAGTTTATAGATCAAGCTGCAATTTTTTTAACAAAAAAAGGGGCTGCTTTAAAAAAGCAGCCCCGCCCAGTGGATCAGTTAAATAAATTATTAGTAACCGGGATTTTGTTGAGTTTTCAGTTTTGGATTAACGTCAATAACCGACTGTGGTACAGGGTTCATGTACATTTTATCAGTAAATACGTGAGGTTGGGCATTAGTGCCAAGGTCAACATATTCATATTTCCAAACTCCGCTGTTGTTAGCAGGCACAGTATTGGTAATTTTCATACCATGAAGTTCAGCATTCAAAACCGTACCAGCTATTTTCCAGCGCATAATATCATAGAAACGTTTCGCCTCAAAAGCGAATTCAATGCGACGTTGATCTCTGATCTCCTGACGCATTTCAGCCTGAGTTAAACCAGCCGCAAGTGCCGGAAGATCTGTTCCTGGACGTTGTCTGATGGCGTTAACAGCTGCATAAACAGATGCATCAGGAACAGCAACAGCTTCGTTTTGAGCTTCAGCATATCCTAATAATACCTCGGCATAACGATAGTAAACATAATTTTGACCACTTTGGTTACCACCTTCTGGTGCCAGGTTGTTTAATTTCTTACGGAAATAGTAACCGGTATTTGTAACGTCAGTTGACCCAAAGTCGATCTCGTTTTTAGACGGATTTACTTTATCAATACGGGTGTAGATAATGTCTGTAGTAGGCATCCAATCTTGCTTGTACGAAGCACCGTCATACACAATAAAGTCGTAAAAACGTTTTTCACGGTTAACGTAAGGCTTTTGTGGATCATAACCTGAAGTTGGATCGGTTATACGTTTACCGTTTGCCATTCTGTAATCATCAACCAGCTCCTGGGTAGGGTTATAGTTACCCCAGGTATGGTACACACCTAAGATATAAACCGGTCCACCATATTGGTCAACGTTGTTTTGCATTTGGCCACCAGCACCTGAAACTTGTTGCCTGTCCCAAATTACTTCAGAATTATACTCATTTTTTTCCCACCAAAACTCACTCATTTTAGGGAATAAGCTATACTGTGTATAAGTATCCATAAACTTTTTGAAAGTTGCAGCCGCAGTAGCCCAACGTGCAGGACTTGCTGTTGCAAAATGTACAAAGTTGCCCGGATCTGCCAGTACATACGCGCCAGAGTTAAACAGCGGGCTTGCAGCATATAATTGCAACCAACCTTTTACCATTAACGCCGCACCTAAAGTTGCACGGCCTGCATCAGTAGCACCGCTATTGTACTTAACAGCTAGTTTGTTGTTAGCTATAATGGCATCCATTTCACTTACAATAAAGTTCAGGGTTTCTTCAAAAGTACTACGGGCGTAGTATATTTCAGAACCATCACTGTTGTTAAGCGTCTTTGTTATAATTGGCAGGCCACCTACGTGTTGAAATAACATGCCATACCAGTAGGCTCTTAAAAATCTTGCTTCGTCAATGCGTTTTGCTGACCAGTTGGCGCTAAAAACGCCGCCTTTATTTGCAGTCACTTTCTCCATAAACAAATTACATCTTCTTATACGCGTGTATGCGTTAGCCCAATGAGCATAAGAACCGTTAGTTTGTTGAAAAGGGGCTCCCTGGCCATCACCTTGCGGTATTCCACCGTTAAAGGTCGGATCGCAAGTACCTTGTCTCCACGGATATGAGCGCCAGTAATTACCGCCGTCATTATCGTCGGTAAAGCTGTCTAAATAATCAGGCGTGTTGTGCATAGGGGCAAGCTGCCCGTAAACCGAATTTAAAAATATATCCGCGTTACCTTCTGATGCCCATTGAATATCCTCGCCGATGGCGTTTTTGTTAATATTTTCATTAAGATACTTCTTACATGAAAATGTTGTGGCTAACACCGTAACCAGGGCTATTTTTAATAAAAATCTTGTACTTCTCATTTCTTTTTTAATTTAATAATCTATTAAAAAGTTGCGTTTAAACCAAAGGTCCACATTCTCTGTATTGGCCATAAAACATCTGAGTTAGTTCCTGATCCGTTGCCACCGGCTAATTCCGGATCAACAAAATCAAGCTTGCTGAATGTTAACAGGTTTTGGCCTGTTACGTAGAATCTAACTGACTTAATTTTAAGTGCCTTAACTACTAATGAAGGAACAGTATAACCTAAAGTAGCTGTTCTTAATCTTAAGTAGCTTGCATCCTTCACCCAAAAATCAGATCCTTGCGTATCATTAGAAAAAGGTGACGAAGCTGCGCGTGGG
Organism: uncultured Mucilaginibacter sp.; assembly: GCA_946479225.1. The sequence goes on from CAMLFI010000007.1 coordinate 3,755, forward strand.
TACTTGGCATTCGCATCGTTTTGAGGGGTCCAACGGTTGTTGAAGTACTCATAACCGGTGTTACTGCTGTTGTTACTGAACGGAACGGTTAAGAAACCTTGCGTACCAATAGCAGATTTTGCAGCACCCTGGAAGAATACGCTCAGATCAAAGCCTTTCCAGTTAGCTCCCAATGTAAAGCCGTAAGTAATTAGCGGGCTAGGATTGTAACCAATAAAGGTTTCGTCGTTAGCATCTATTTTACCATCAGGTACGCCGTTAGGGCCAGAAAGGTCGGCATATTTTATATTACCCGGTTTTAAAGTACCAAACTGAGCTATATTGTACCCGTCAGTACCATTGATAATACCGTCGCCATTTTTATCGTCAGATAAGTGGAACAAACCTAAAGATTTGTAACCAAACTGTGCGTTATTTTGACGACCTGTTCTACGGCGGTTAGGGTTATTATAAGTGGCCGCACTCTCAAATATTTGTATGGTTTTGTTGTTGGCATACGTAAAGTTACCGTTTAAGCTAAGTTGCAAACCGTTTGCAAACCTGTGCTGTGTACCGGCGCTAATTTCTATACCACTGCTTTCCATTGATGCAGCATTAACTTGTGACAAACCTACACCATACTCCTGTGATACAGTTGTAGTTGGGTTAGCCAACATGTTAGAACGTTTTTGCTTGTACAATCCAACGTCTAAGTTCAGTTTTCCTTTGAATAATACAGCTTCAAAACCTACGTCAGTTTTCTCAGCAACTTCCCATGTAATAACGGGGTTAGGTTGGTTGTTTGGAGCCGAACCTTGCACTGTAATACCGTTACCAAACGCATAAGCATTACCCTGTAAACCGTATGAGTCTTGAAACTGGAATGCGCTACCCGCAAGATTTCCTGTTCTACCCCATGAACCTCTTAGCTTTAAGTAATTTACCCAGCCAACATTCTTCATAAAGTCTTCATTGCTAAGTATCCAGCCGGCAGAAAAAGCAGGGAAATACGCATATTGTTTACCCGGAGCGAAGTAGTAGTGACCATCATAACGACCAGAAACCTCAAGGGTATATTTATTATCGTAGGTATCGCTAACACGATAAACATAACCAATCTGGCTGGAGGTGTTTGAGTTACCACCTATGCTATAATCGTTTTTGTTTGAGCTACCAAAGCTAAACTCATCCGCATCTAACGCATAGTTGTTAATACGCGCATTAAACTGGTTGCTTTTAGTATTTCTGGCTTCCGCTACAACCAAACCGGTTACTTCGTGCTTGCCAAAAGTGCCATGATAGTTCAAGTAACCCTGGTAAGTAAAGTTTTGGGCACGGTCATAATTTTCCTGCAAATAAGTGTAGTTAACTAAACCTTCAGATGTTGATGCTGCCTTGCTGTAAACGTAAGGTGTAACATTTAAATTTACGGTGTAGTATGTAAATGGTTTGTGGTATGCCTTACGGTACCAGTTGTTAGGGTCATAACTAACAACACCTTTAATACTTAAACCTTTTATAGGCAGTTTTTGATCAATACTGGCCGTCATAAACTGCTGGTTATAGTAACTTCTTGAGTAACCGCCAGAATTTAGTGTAGAAAGAGGACTTAAACCGTTAGAAGCGCCATAGTATCCATTGCTGAATCTATAAGGATCCATTGGAATATACTTATACGTTGAACGCAAAAGGTTTTGCGGGCCGTGACCAGGGTCAAGACCACGATCCACTTCGGCAGATCCGCTTAAAGACATTTGGAAGGTTGTGGTATTTGTAACCTTAGCCTCTAAGTTCATGTTGTATGAGTAACGGGTATAGTCAATCTGCGGGAACATACCGTTTTGGTTAAAGAAACCTAAATTGGTATAATACTTAATTCTATCGCTACCACCACTTACCTGTACGTTATGGCTTTGTTGCGGCGCATCTTTTTTAATGATATCGCCAGGAGTGTTAACTGGATAACGGTCAGGATCTGTCTTGTTCCTGGCTGCCCAGTTATCGATCTTATCAGCAGAATGGATAATTGCACCTCCACCATTTATCGACGCCTCGTTAACTAAACGCATATAATCCTCTACCTTCAAAACATCAGGAAGGTAAGTAGGGTTTTGTATACCATACCATGAGTTTAATGAAATAGTTGGAGCGCCTGTTTTACCTTGCTTGGTAGTAATTAAAATTACACCATTTGCACCGCCTAAACCGTAAGGAGCGGTGGCAGCCGCATCTTTAAGCACAGTTACAGTTTCAATTGAATTGGGGTCAACCTGGTTAATGTTGTTACGACGAACGTTATCAACAATAATCAACGGGCTGTTATCGCCAATGGTATTAACACCACGAATTTGCAGTGAGCTATTACCATTGCTACCCGGCTGGCCACCGTTTGACTGACGACCAACAACACCGGTAACCCTACCTAAAATTGAATTGGTAATGTTAGGAACAGGTGCTTGTATTAATTCCGCACCTTTAACACTGCTGATGGCACCGGTTACTGAAGCACGTTTTTGCGTACCGTAACCTACAACCACAACCTCATTTAAAGTAGCATTTTCTTCTACCAATGAAGCATTAATTGAAGATTGTGTCCCTACAGGGAACTCCTGTGTAACAAAGCCTACGTAACGTATCACCACAACAGAGCTTCTGTCGGCAACGTTGATGGTATAGTTACCATCACCGTCAGTAACTACAGCGTTTGTTGGATTAGATTTTTCAAACACTGTAACACCCGGCATAGGCTGGCCTTTATTGTCTGTAACTTTACCTTTAACAGGTACAGCAATTGCAATTGGTTTTGTTATTAAAACCAGGTTTGCATTTACTTTAAAACTAAGGTTGCTATTAGCAAGTACATCCGACACAACTTCGTTGATAGAAGCGTCGGTAGCATTCAGGTTAACTTTACTGTCAAATCCTGCAAGCACCGCGTCACTGTAAAGGAAACGATAATCCGATTGTTTTGCAATTTCTTTTAGAGCAGCTTTAAGGGATACATTATGCAATTTGATGCTGATCTTATCCTGGCTGTAGCCTTTTGAAAAGCTCTGAAGTGAAGAAATTATGACAAGCAGCAAGATACATTTTGACATAATAAGAAACTTTAATATGCGTTTATTTCGCACCCGTAGGGCGTCGGAAATATTTTTTTTCATAATTTTGTTTTGGTTGGTTTTTAACTATGTTCTCTTTTACTATAATAGTTAAGACAGCTGCTATTTTGCGGGGGGTGCGCCAACACCTTCCGCTTTTTTCTGCAGTATCCTATGAGGGGTAGGTAAGCTTTTTTATCTCATATATCTCTCCTTATAATTACGTTTAAGTATAATTGGTTCAAATTATTTGTAAATGGTTATTTGATTATTTGGTTCAGTTTTATATTTAAATTGGCCGCTTCCTGTGTACTGCAAAGATTTTATTGCGTCGTTAAGCGTTTCTTCCTTAAAAATTCCCGAAAACACCAATGATTTTACAGACTCGTCCTGAAAATTAATAGTGACGTTGTAGTAACGCTCCATACGCGCTGCAATATCTTCAAGGGTTTCTGATTCAAAGGCAAGTTTCTTTTCTATCCATTGTGCTTCAACGGGCAGCGGATCTTGATCTTTATAATGAATATTACTTAATGTGATAAGAGGAATAGGCGCGGTTCTGCCTTTCTCAACCAAGCCAACGGTGGCTGGTGATTCTATTTGCAGGTTGCTGTTACGTACCGTTATTTTCTCGCTGGGCTTTAAAATTATCTTCTTATCCGGATTATTTACCAGGGTAACTTCAATTGAACCATGCACCAAAGCCGCTTCTGATTTTTTTTCATTAGAAAATGCCCGGACATTAAACGCGGTACCCAGCACTCTTAAATGCATTGACGCCGTGTTAACAACAAATGGATGTTTACGATCCTTAACAACATCGAAAAAAGCTTCGCCCACAAGCGTTACTTCTCTAAGTTTAATGCCGAAGTTTTTTGAGGGAGTAAGCGTGCTCTTAGCGTTAAGCCATACTGTTGAGCCATCAGGAAGTGTTATTTTTTTAGGTGATCCTGTGGATGCAACTATTGTCTTCGGGAACAGATCATAACCGATAATATTACCGGTTATTAAAGCTAATGCTGCTGTAAAAGCCACTAAAACAGAAGCTGCTGCAAGCCAAAAATATTTACGTTTATTGCTTCGCTTTAAGGATACTACCTTCAGTTCGGGATCTAATTTGTTTTTAAATTGCTCCCAACGTTCATTAATTTCCTCGTCTGATTTATGGGTAGATTCAATATTAAACGTAAGCAGCATTTGCTCAAGTTCGTCAATGGTATGGCAACTATCGCCACTACTGGCAATAAGGCCTTGCAACTCTTCCAGTTCTTGCAAAGTAGCTTCACCTGAGACCTTTTTACCGATCAATATCCAAATGCGATTAGCAACCATTGTTGTAAGGATGCATTTCTGCAGGGCTTACCCTAGTGAAAAAAAATATTTATAAATTTTTTGTTACAGAGCGCCATCAGGCATGCGCGTCTTACACTACAACGATGTAGTGGGCTCAGTTAAATATGATGGATTTGAAAGCGGCCTGTGTTACCGGTTTTTTGTTACTCGAAATATTTTCGCTGATCCTTTTCAGCGCGTTACCCATATGATATTCCACATTCTTAACGCTTACATTTAAAATTTCGGCTACTTCTTTATATTTCAAACCATCTTCCTTCACCAGTTTAAACACTTGTTTACACTGCGGTGATAGCTCTGCAATCGATTGATTTATTATAGCCAACAATTCAAGCGACATCATTTCCTCCTGCATTGTTGGGGTAGTATCCTGAATATCAAAATCTTCATCAATGCGGATGTAGCTAATTTTGCCGAGTTTACTTAACTGCCGTAGTGCCGCATTTTTTACAGACACATATAGATAAACGGTGAAATTGTTAACGTGGGCAAGGTTTTTTCTTTTTTGCCAAACATTAAGCATCACATCATCATAAACTTCATTTGCTATTTCTTCGGATTTCACAACGGACAGCGCAAGCCTGAACAAACGACTATAGTATCCTTTGTAAATTTTTTCAAAGGCACTTTGATCGTCTTCAAAGACAACTTTTTGTATTGCTTCCTGTAGATCCTGAATTATCATAATACAAAATTCCTACGAGGAAACTACGTGAGAGGTACCACGGAACAGCCTTAAGGAGTAATTTTATAATTGGTTATTATTCGAAATTAGATAATTATATCTTACAAACAATAAACTTTTTTTTTATTTTTTGTAATACCCCATAAAAATAGTTTGTAAAATGTTTGTAACCAACTGTAAAATAGCTTAATGATTTAGGGTAAAATGACTTATTAGCAAGGGCTAATTAATTAAAAAGCAGAAGCATAACAAATAGTAAAGGGGCCCTAAAGCCCCTTTACACCCGATTATACTAAAATGGACCCGTAACATGGAGATGCCCGGGCCAACTTCAGCTTTGTTATTTTGCCAAAGTAAATTGAGGCAGATTAATTTTCCTTCCGCCGTCCATTGCAGACTCATGCGCAAGTATGCCCACACAGGTTATATTGGCAGACTGCCTTGCATTTGGGAAAGGTTCGCGCGTATTAACCAACGCAGATAAAAACTCATTGACTAAATGCGGATGCGACCCGCCATGACCTGATCCTTGTAAAAACGAAAGGTGCTGATTGCTATCAGCATCATATACACCACCGGTAGTGAAGGCCTGTATTTCTTCTGGTAACAAATGCGCGTAATCCGGTATAGTTACTTTTTCAGGCACTTCGCCTGTGTGGATAACAGATGGCTCGTGCTCAACCAGCGTCCATTCAAATGTTTTCTTTGATCCATATACGTCAAAACTTTCGCGATACTGGCGGGCTGTATTAAACAAAGAGCGCGTTACTTCTGCGGCCAGATCAGAATCTTTAAACTTAATGTGGCAACTTTCAATAGCAAACGGCGATCCGTATTTTGATATCAAATTCGCATCAATTGTACCCGAACCATAACATGATACATATTCAGCATCTGCGCCGGCCAATGCCACCACCGGACCAACGCAATGTGTTGCGTAATGCATCGGCGGCAAGCCTTCCCAATAGCCCGGCCAACCGGCCATTTCCTGTTGGTGCGATGCCCGTAAAAACTGTAGTTTACCTAACTCGCCTTTCTCATACAGTTCCTTAACAAACAAAAACTCGCGGCTATACACTACCGTTTCCATCATCATGTAGGTAAGGCCGGTTTCTTCAACCGCTTCAACTATTTGGCGACATTCTTCAACGGTAGTAGCCATAGGGACTGTACAAGCAACGTGTTTACCTGCGCGCAGTGCTTTTATTGACTGCTCGGCGTGGTTTTGAATGGGCGTGTTAATATGTACGGCGTCAACTTCAGGGTCAAGTAACAACTCATCATAGTTGGTATAGCGCTTTTCAATACCAAAAGCATCGCCAACTTCATTCAGCTTTTTCTCATCGCGCTGGCAAATAGCATACATATTTGCGCTTTTATGGCGTTGGTAAATTGGTATAAACTCAGCCCCGAAACCCAGGCCCACTATGGCAATGTTAATTGTTTTGTTCTGCATAAATATTTATAAACTATATTGTTGAATTCTAACCGGCTCTACAGCCCATTTCTTTAAAAATGCCAATCCATCAATGGCAAACTTATCCTGACTATCGGCTAACGGATGCCATATGCACACCGCCTGCGCCAGTTCTTTGTTATTGGGTGTAAAGCTTTCTATTGAGATGGCTCCTGTATAACCAATGTCCTCAAGTGCCGTTCTATAGGCCCCCCAGTTAGTTTGGCCGGTGCCTGGTGTGCCGCGATAATTATCTGCCACCTGTACATGTAACAATTTGTCGCCTGCAAGCTTTATGGCAGCTTCTAAACTTGGCTCCTCAATATTCATGTGGAAACCATCTAAAAGTATTTTAGCTGCCGGATGGTTAATATCTCCTATCAATCTTACCACATCTTCGCAGGTATTTACCAGATCAGATTCAAAGCGGTTAAGCGGCTCAATAGCTATTTCCAAACCTCTTTCAGTAGCCATTTGGCATACTATACGCAGATTTTTAACGGCCAGATCCCATTCTTGTTGCCTAAGTTCGGGTGGCAACATGCGCGCCTTGCCCACTGCCGAATACATCGGCCCGGCAAAAAACTTAACATCCCATAAAACACAAAGATCCATGCAGGCGGCAATGTATTTGAAACAATTCTCATGTACAGCCGGATCTTCATTGGTCAAATCGCGTGTTGGGCCAAAAGCACCGCAAACAAGAGCTTTAAGCCCGTAATGTTTAAGCGCGGCTTTTACTTCGTTACCATCAACTAAATCCGGATCCTCCAGGGCAATTTCAACTATATCATAACCCATGCCTGCTATTTTTGAGAATAGCTCATCAACAGAAGAGGTTTGAAACGGCGAGGTCCACAACCAGGTACTTACACCAAATTTTATATTTAAAGGCATACGTTTAAATCTTAATAATATCCTCTTCTTGTCTTTTCAAAGTAATTGCCTTATACCCACCTTTTGAACGGAAATATAATATCAGCCCCACAAAACTCACAAACATCACAATAGGGAAGATCAGTACGTTTTTCAAAGCCTCTTTCTTGGCCCCTTCCTTTACAGTTTTAACTACGGCCTGTTCTTCTGACCCGGCTTGAGCAAGTTTAGCTTGGTCTAATCCTTCGTAATCGCCGAAAACGCTGGTTTTCTTCTCAGTTACATAGGTAGAGTGAATAGCTGTATTATTAGCAGCATCGTATTTAGCGATGTTCTGATCAATCGATTTATCCTGAATAAAGCCTAAAACACCTGCGCCGATAACGCCGGCGGCTATCATACCCAACCCGCCCGTTATATTCAGCGTTAATGCGCCGCCTTTAGGGAAACGCTCCGACACCATGCCCAACATAGCCGGCCAGAAAAACGACTTTGCTAAACCGTAAATAGTGGCTGCAACCAATACCATTACACCTGCTGAAACTGACAAAAGGTATAAACCTACTATAGCAATAGCTGAACATATGGCTAACAGACCCGGAGACGATGTCATGTGTGAAATAGGGCCTGCAAAGAATCTCAAAACAAACATAATAAGGGAGGTGTAAACAAGGATCCACCCCGCCTGTATGCCAATCTTTTCTGTTTCGGGCGTCATTAAATCACTTATCCAACTGTCTGTACCCAGTTCGGTTATGGCCAATGGTATCATTATCAGCAAAAAGATAACAAACAAAGGCTGCCCCAAACTACGTGTGTATAAACCAAATCCCGCTGTAATTAAAAGGGTGATAACAATGCTAATAATAGTCGACCAGCTAAATACAGCACCCAGTTGAAATACAATCAAAGCAGAAATGATCAAGGCACCTAAGGCGCCAACTTCCTGCAGCATTTCTTTGTAGGATACACCTGCCTGTACACGTTCATTAAGCGGGAACTTACAAGACAAGGTCATAACGGCATAAATAACTGCCGGTATAAATATCAAACCTATTTTATATTCCCAGCCTGTGCTTTCGCCTAACAACAAAGCCATTATACCGCCCAGCACTAAGCCCCCTGCCCAACCAGCATGCAATCGACTTAACCATTTAACTTTATCATTAGGGAACATAGTAGCAACAACCGGATTGGCCACCGCCTCTACGGTACCGTTGCCTATAGCAACGATGAAAGTACCCGCATAAAGCATCCAGTAACCGGTAGCAAAAATTGTGATTATGGCCGATACAACATGGCATATAACGCCAAATATCATAGCAGTTTTATACCCAATTTTATCAACTATTAAACTGAACAGTACGATACTTATAGCAAAGGGCCACAAGCCCACGCCCGATAGTTCGCCCATTTGGGTTTGTGTTAAATTGAAATCATGCCCCCATTGTGGCAGAATAATAGCGCGCAATATAAAACCGAACGCCGTAGTAACTATAGCGATGAAACACGCGTAAAATAATTTCATGTCAGGCTTAACTGCCGGAGTTGCGGTTGCTGAAGTGTTTGTTTGAGCTGCCATTTAATTTTAAAGGTTAAAAACCTGTCAGCTAAGTTATTTAGCCGACAGGTCTATGAATAAGATTCAGATATTATCTTGGGCCACCGGGGCCACCAGGAGTTACCGTAAGCACACCATTCATTATTCGCCAGTGACCCGGGAAAGAACAGATGAATGGATAATCTCCCGCCTCTGCCGGAACCCTGAATCTAATCTTTACAGTTTCGTTCGGATTGATCAGCTTGGTAGAAAACAATACTTCAGGCATTTTTGGAACATAATTCATTTCAATTCCTTTAGGATCCTGTGCCAGTTTATCGGCAGCGGCACCTACCTTTTCAAGGGTGCCCTTTTGCAGTATCAGCAGGTTATGCTGCATAAAATCGGGATTAGTGAACTCAATTTCGATAACACTGCCTGCTCTTGCTGTAAGTACCTTAGTGTCAAATTTCATTTCGTTCTGTATAACACCGACCTTAACAGTTGTAACCAACCTTGCAGGTGTACGCGCAAGTGCTTCCTGCTCTACATTTTCTTTGTTTTTAGCAAGAATGCCCTCAGCTGCTCCTTTTACATGCTTAACTATGCCGGCTTCTATTGCCAGGCTTATCCATTTGTCTTTAGCATTTATTGGATCTTTTTGAGCGGCTAATAATAGTGTACCAATCTCGTCAGACTGTGGCATATCAGCGAGTGCCAATATTACATCCTTACGGGTATTTAGGTCGGCATCGTTAATAAGACCTGCGCCCAATAATGCTTTTGAAGTTCTTGCTGTTGGAGGTAAAACCTGTGCCGCAGCTTTACGCACACCACCGGCCGGATGCTTCAAAGCACCTTCTGCAACTGTTAATGCCTCTGCATTAGATCCGTCTAACAAACCTAAACCGTGCAAGGTCCATAAAGCATGGATAGCTGTTGGGTTTAAGCCTATCTCGTCAAGTTTTGTATCACGTATCAACCCAAAAAGTTGCGGTGCAATAGCTTTGTTGCCCGACTCAACAATTAAACGCTGAGCGGTCATACGCCAAAACATGTTATCGCTTTGCAAACCTTTTATCAGGTCAGCCGGGGTGTTTTTATCTAATTTCTTTATGTCTGATGGTTTAGCACCATCATAAACTATGCGATAGATACGGCCGTGAGTCCGGTCGCGCAATGGGTTAACATAAGCATTACCCTTACCATTCTCAAACCCTTTTGGCACAGGGTTGTGCTGGATAATGAAGTTATACCAGTCTGCCACCCAAAGAGCACCATCAGGGCCAACCTCTGAATGTACAGGAGCCATCCACTCATCTGCGCTGGCTAATAAACTCCAGCCGTCTTTCTCTTTAAAACCCGAACCATCTTTTTCCATTATTGAGCGGTGAATAACACGGGCGGTAGGCTCATTTACAAACGCTATACGATTCCAATACTCTTTAGGGAAGTTACGCGCGGTATATAGATTATGGCCCGCCGCTGCTGTAAAGCCGTCAAACACGTCAACCTGGCGCAGGTTTTTAGTAACGGCATGTACGCCATAATGGCCATCAATTTTTAATATAGATGTAGCTGCAGGCAAGCCTGTGGTAGCTAAATAGCGTTGAGGTATACCCAGGTAATCACTATGGGAGTTGTTAGCGGTTGAATAAAACACATCATTATTTTCCGAGAAACCAAGGCCCCAGGTGTTATTGCTTAGGTTACCCATATGCTCCATCCATTTACCATCAAGCGCAAAGCGGTAGGCAGCATTGCTTATCCTCATTTGCTTACCGCCTACAGTGCCGTTAAATCCGGAGTAACCTACAGTACCCCAAATGGTGTTATCAAAGCCATAATGTAAGCTTGATGCAACCGCATGCGTATCATTAAAGCCCCATCCTGTTATAATGGTCTCTCTAACGTCAGCTTTGTCATCGCCATTAGTGTCTTTTAAAAATATAGTATTAGGTGCCTGCGCTATTATTACGCCCCCATTTGCAAATACTATGCTTGTAGGTAAATTAAAATGATCGGCAAAAATAGTGAACTTATCAGCCTTGCCGTCGCCGTTGGTGTCTTCGCAAATCTTAATACGGTCAGCACCCTGATCTTTATTTTCTAATACGGTGTTAGGATAATCAACCGTTTCAACTATCCATAAGCGGCCTTTTTCATCCCATGCCATAGCAATAGGCTTTTCAATTTGAGGCTCCTGCGCAAACAGTTGCATTTTAAAACCTACCGGTATTTGGGTTAGCAACTGAGACTCTTCAGGAGATAATACACCCTGCAGTTTCGGAGCAGGGTCGCGTTTTTCATAGTTAGGAATGTCTGCAACTGTATAAGTAGGTTGTGGTTTTTTTAGTTTAGCTAACTCTTTAGCTGCGTCTTTACCAACAGCCCATAAAATGCCGTTGTAAACCAATTGTTTAAAGCCTGGATTATTAAAAGTTTTTTCATCATGACCATAGGCAGTATAAAAAACACGGCCTTTGCCGTAAGTATTTGTCCAGGTATAAGGCTCATGGTGGGTGCCTTCAACACGCTCAGAAAGAACATGTATAGCAGGGTTTATTTTGGTGTGAACATAGGTCTCATCAAAAGTAGTAAATGGAGCCATGTCTTTCATTATCTGATGCTTCTGGTCAACAATCACCATCGGGAAATCGGCTGTTTTGTGCGACTGGAACTGGCCCCCAATTAACTTAACCACCTCATCATTATTACGGAAGCAGAACGACGCTGAGTGCAATGGAATAAATCCTTTACCGCCTTTTACAAACGACAGCAATGCTTCAGCTTGCGAGTCTGTAATTCTATCGTAATTAGCATAAACTATCAAACCATCATACTTTGATAGTGTGGGAGTGTTTAAGTCGTTAACATCGGTTGTATAAGTGATGTTAATACCACTTTTGAAATACTCTTTAGAAAGGATCTCGGCAAGTTTCTCTGAGTCATGATTCTTGGGTGTATGGCCCAAAAATAAAAGCTCCAACCTATGTGGTGGTTCGCTTTTTATGAACGTTCCTTTAAAACTGATCAATGCCACCAGGCAGATCACAGCAATTGCAATGTATTTTTTCATGAACTTGGTTAATATTGGTTTGCGCTAATTGTTCTATTAGCTACAAAACAAATATGAACATCTAATCCACTTCTTTTTTATCAAAAACCGACTGTATTTTGCCATTGATATACTATTTTCGCAAGCATTAATGCAATAATAACACATGAAGACCGCCGTACATAAGCATTCAATACCTGATTCACAGATATTTACAGTTAAATATCTGGAAGATCATTACTTTGATCCGGTATGGCATTCGCACTCCGAATACCAGTTATTTGTGCCACTTGAAGGTACCGGAACGCGATTTATAGGTGATAGTATCAAAAATTTTACGCCTAATGAACTGATTCTCATAGGGTCAAACCTTCCGCACCTGTGGCGCAGCGATGAAACCTACTTTGAAAAAAGTGCGCCATTGAAAGTAAGCGGTATAGTAATTTACCTGCAGGAAAGCTTTTTGGGAGAGCATTTAATGGCGAAGGACGAAATGGTGCAATTGAGAAACTTCTTTAAAAAGTCATCGCGCGGATTGGAGTTTCATGGCAAAGTACGGATATCGGTAATTGAAATGATGAAGGAACTTTTGACGTTAAGTGGACTACCCGCATTTATTCATTTACTGAAAATACTGAATTCGCTTGCTAATACTAAAGAGTACAGTTTTATATCGCACAACGAGTATAATGATCCTTTTAAGAAGGATGAAGCCGATAGAATGAGCAGCGTTTATGAATATATCCTGAAAAACTATCGCAAAAAAATCCACTTGAATGAACTAGCTGACCTGGTGTGCATGACGCCAACCTCATTCAGTCGCTATTTTGCTGCGGCGAATAATAAAGGTTTTTCCAAATTTATTACCGAACTACGGGTTAAACACGCCTGTAAACTATTAACCGAAACAGAACTGAGCGTGGCTGCAATCGCTGACAGGACAGGGTTCAAAACGCTTTCCAACTTCAACAAGCATTTTAGGGACGAGATGAAGAAGAAGCCTACAGACTACAAGAAAGAGTTTTTGCAGATATTAAGTTGAGGTGAAGAATTACAAGTGCTTGCGCATTACATAATCGTTCATCCAATAAGGCCCTATCGGTATATCTTCCTCATAGATTACAGTAAAGCCCAGCTTTTCGTAAAACGTTTTTGCCGGATTATATCGGTTAACATTTAGTTCTAAAATGTTCTTTCCGGCTGTTAAAACATCGGCACAAACTTTATCTACCAATAGTTTGCCATAGCCTTTACCCTGTGTTGATGGCAGACAATACAGTTTATGTATTTTGTATATGTCAGGATTTTCCTCGCGTGGCGAGTAAGCTGCGAAGGCGACAGGCTTATCATCCTCTATCAGCAATAAATAAGTTTGCTCACCATTAATTATTTGTTTCGTTATTTTATCTGTGGAGTATATTTCCGCAAGCATAAAGACAAGCTGCTCCGGAGATAGAATTGGCCCATAGGCCGGCCACCAGATCGCTTCAGCTAATTGGCGAATGGTTTCTACATCTTCAACAGTTGCTACGCGAATAACAGGCATAAATTTCAACCGATCACTAATTTTTAATCAACTCAATTAATGATTCTCTTCCTCGTCAACAGGCGATGATGTGTGATGTGCAGGATGACCAATAGCAAAGTACTCCTCCAGTTCAGCTAATGTTGATGTGCTGGTAGCAATATCTTTAATGATGCGTCCTTTTTCCATCAACAGGATACGATCGCACACATCAGTAACATGGTTAAGGTCATGGCTTGATACCAGTGTGCAGACGCCATTATTCTTGTTCAGGTCCTTAAGTAATGTTTTCAGCCTGTATTGTGTAGTTGGATCTATATTAGCAAAAGGCTCATCCAGCATTAAAAACTGCGGCTTTTGCAGCAGGCAGGATACTATGCCAACTTTAGTTTGATTACCCTTGGAAAGATCGCGGATGTATTTACCCTTTTTAAGGATCTCACCATTAAAAAACTCACCAAACTGCGCGATGTATTCATCTACCTGCGCGCGGGTTTGATTATGCAGGCCGCCGATGAAATAGAAATATTCTTCAGGAGTGAGGTAATCAATCAAAAAGCCTTCGTCCAGGTAAGACGCGGTATATTCCTTCCAATGTTCGTGTCCGGCAACGGGTTGTCCCTCTGACAGTACCTCGCCGGCTTCCGGTCTGATCAAATCAAGCATCATACGAAACAGGGTGGTTTTACCCGCACCGTTATTGCCCACTAAGCCAACGCTTTCGCCTTTATTGATCTGTAATTGCGGCACATTAACCACAATAACACCGTTGTAAACCTTCTTAATATCTTTTACCTGTATCATGTTATTTATTTCTAAAACCCTCGGTTATGGTATATTTTCTCTTATAAAAATCCTTCACCAGCTTTTCCAGCCAGAAACTGCGTGTTACGATACCCGCAATACCAACTACTGTCATTATTGCAAGCCCAACATCAGCTAAATTAAGCAGTTTGAATGGCGCGAATATGATATATGGGCCCAACATCAACGGCAGCGATAGCAACCACTGCGTGGCTCCAACGCCTTCCCAGTTAAAAGACGCACCCTTGCTCAAGTCGATACGTTTGGCATTTCGGTTGGCAAAAAACAATACTATGTGTATGTTCACGCCCAAATTCCATATATACATTACAAAGTGTACCAACACTGTGCGCCAGCCAAAATATGCGTATGGTATTGACAAAACAACAGCAGCAGTTGATACAGCCGTAAATAGAAGATACTTGGCTTTCAAAAAATCTGTAAAACTTACTTTGCTTACCATTAAGCCGTCAAAGTGTGCCGCCTGCCAGCTATACAAAAACTGCCCGTAGCTAATTATAAAAAAGCCGGTAATAAACATCCCCACAAATATTCTCCACCAATCGGAAGAACCTTGTGATGGATTAAGATAAATGATCAAACCATAAAGTAAGAACACTGCCGACATAATAAAGGCCGACCGAGGCCGCTTATTACGCAGAATAAGTTTTATCTCGTTGGCAACCTGATCGCCAAGGGAGCCAAAGCGGTCAAGTAGCGGATACTCAGTACTGGTTTTATACGATGCCTTTTTACGCGAAAGCTCTTCGAGGTAAAGGTTTTGCTTAAGGTATACAAAGTTTAAAACATACATTCCAACGGCCATCGCTAAAGGCACCAAAGCCAAAGCTGGGTGCTTCAAGAGATTACCAAAAAAGGCGTATGATATGTTGCGGATAGAGTAGATATGCCACGCAAAGTCTCCGGCAATTATCAATCCCAGAACAACAGTTACAATTACAAACACCCAACCGTTAAGATTTGCTTTGCGCTTTAAGTATAAGGCCAGGTAATTGTTAAAAATGGTTATAGACAATATTGCGACAATAAAACCAGCTGCTGCTCCGC
>CAMLFI010000008.1 GCA_946479225.1 uncultured Mucilaginibacter sp.
ACCAATTGCATATCAAATAGCTTAGCAATATGTTGCTGTAATATTTGTTGGACTTCTTTTATATCTACATCCCTGCCTAATTCTTTTTGCAGGGATGTTACTGCTTTGTCGTCAATTCCGCAGGGAACAATATTTTTAAAATAATCTAAGTTGCTGTTAACATTCAGCGCCAGGCCATGCATAGTTACCCACCTGCTGCAGCGTACACCCATAGCGCATATTTTGCGGGCACGCCCGTTATCAGCATCAAACCATACGCCGGTATAGCCGGTATAGCGTCCGGCTGTTAACCCATAATCAGCCAAAGTAAGTATGATGGCTTCCTCCAGCTTGCGCAGGTATAAATGTATGTCTGTAAAAAAATTATCAAGGTCTAAAATTGGGTAGCATACCAATTGCCCCGGCCCATGGTAGGTAATATCGCCACCCCGGTTAATGGGGTAAAAGCTGGCATGCTTTTCTTCTAATCCGGCATCATCAAGCAGTAGATTTTCGGCTTTGCCGCTTTTTCCTAACGTATAAACATGCGGATGCTCGCAAAAGATCAGGTAATTGGGTGTTATATCCTGGTGCTCCTCATCGGCTGTTAATACAGGTACTCTGTTACGTATAGCAGTTTTTATAGCTATGGTATCAGCAAAAATAGCTTCCTGTTTATCCCAGGCCGCTTTGTAGTCCATCAGTCCCCAATCCTGTACCTCAACGTTTTTATTCTTCATCACTTATCCCTTTACGTACCCTATCATGTAGTCTTCATATTGCAGGTAGCCTACTGTATAGCTCAAATCCACATCCTCGTTTTTGAGGTTGGCATCAACCCATCCTTTCTCCTCAAAATCAAAGGGCTGCAATATAATATTGTCTACAAACGAAACCTCACGTTGTCCATAGCATTTATAAATGGCTTCCTTGGCGCACCAGCAAACATAAAGTTGTTCAATTTTATGTTGCGGCTCAATAAAGTCAAGTTCGGCCGGGCGCATAAATTTATGGGCAATGCGCTCTACCTTTTCTTTTATCTGTTCCACATCAATACCAACCGGACTTTTACGGCTTATCATTACAGCAGCGTAATCAAAGGAGTGGCTTAAAGAGATGTGGTAGGGTAGTGTAAATAAGTAGGGCTTGCCATGATCATCAATCCGGCAATCTATGTACTCCTCAGTATTAAGCATCTTACGCAGTAAAACGCGGGTGCCAAGCCAGTGCAGGTGGCGTTTACCATTGCTTATGCCTTCTACAAATGCCTTTTCTTCTGTGTTAAGTTGCAGCTGTTGGTATAGTTCATCGGCCTGTTCCTCAATCTTCCAGAGCGCAAACTCAGTATCATCATCAATCCGTTGGCGGTATGCTATAGCCATAAAGTAAAATTGCAAAAAGCATGGCAAACTTATGTTAATTAATTCTAATTTTAAGCGCACAATCAACCTTCTCCCAATGATTTTATCAGACAAACGTATTCTTGAGGAAATTGACAACGGAAACATTGTAATTGAGCCTTTTAAACAGGAATGTCTTGGCTCAAACTCTTACGATGTGCATTTAGGCAAGCACATGGCTACCTACCGTAACCGCACGCTTGATGCTAAAATGCATAACGAGATTGATGCTTTTGAAATACCCAAAGAAGGATTTGTTTTGCAACCTAATACCCTGTATTTAGGGGTAACTATGGAGTATACAGAAACCCATAAACATATTCCGTTTTTAGAAGGAAAATCAAGTACGGGCCGTTTGGGTATTGATATACACGCCACAGCCGGTAAAGGCGATGTAGGCTTTTGCAACACCTGGACGCTTGAAATATCGTGCATACAGCCGGTGCGTGTTTATCCGGGAATGCCGATAGGGCAGCTTATTTATTTTGTGGTTGAGGGTGATGTTGAAACCAGTTATAGCCAAAAGACCAACGCCAAATATACCAATCCATCAACACGCCCTGTTGAGAGCATGATGTGGAAGAATACGTTTTAATGCGGTTTTTCTACCGTTTTTGAGTAAATTTGCTCCCCGCATGTCCACCCAAACAAAAGAAGAAACCTTTACGCTGGAAGAACTCCTGGCCGGATTAAAAGAAATGCATCGTTTAATATTATGGAACGATGATTTTAACACCTTTGACCATGTGATACATTGTATGATGAAGTATCTTGATTATACTGAAGGGCAAGCGGGCAAAATAGCCTGGAAGGTGCATAATGAAGGTAAGTGCGCCGTTTTAGAAGGTTCTTTTACAGAGATGGAGATCTATCGAAAAATTTTGCAGCAAGAGGGGCTGACTGTGTCGGTGGAGTAGCAAGCAAATGGCTTAAATTGTTTACAAACACTAGTAATACGGAACGTTATTTATAAGCAGGATTAAACCATTGGTGGCTTTTATATTCGGATCCGAAGTAGCATCAATAAGTCCCGACGATGTGGAGTAAGTTTTTATAAAATGAGATTCCTCATCCCATGTACTTGCCTTTAAAGAATAAATTTTATCAGCGGTAATCACCGCATTGCCCAACAATGCGGCATCCCACAAGGTTTTCCCTGTTGTAATATCAATCTTTGTTAACCAATCAGTTCCCCCTGTACCATACACAAATAAATCTGAATTACCTCCTAAACCTCCGTAGATCATAGGTATCTTCCATAATAGAGCACCGGTATTTTTATCTACCGCATATAATTTATCCTCATAACCATTAGCACTACCTACAGGAAAAAAAACAGCATTGCCAATTACCAGCGGCCTTGATGCCACAGGGTAGGCTCCTAATTTTTCGGGGAAATTGTAAACTACTTTTTTTACCCCTGTTTTTCCCTCAAAAGCGCATAAGCTACTTGTGTATGGATGAAAATAATCGCCTGTTGGGTAAGTATGTACTATATAGACAATGCCGTCTTTAATATATGGATTGCCTAATTGAGACTCATAGCCCGCGGAATAACGCCATATTTCCCTACCATTTTTAACATCGTAAGAAATTAAGGTGCTATTATGGCTTGTGTTAGGGTTGGCTGACACCAAAATATCGTTATCTATAGCGAAGTTATAGCTTTCAGAAATAAATTCACTCTTCCAAATTTCATGCCCATTGGTTGAATTAATTGCAAAAACTGCATTCGTATGTATTTCGTAAAGTATGCCTTTGTTATAAAAAAATTGCTTTATGGATCTCTCTGACCTACTTGGCACAGACCAAAACGTTGCGCCTGTTTTAATATTTAATGCATACAGGGTGCCCCCGGTGATTGAGTTGTCAATAGAATAGACAAATAAAGTATCATTAGATATAACCACTGCGGATGCTTCCAGTTTATGCTTACTCCACACGTAATAACCGGTAGTTGTATAGCAACTAAAGCGATCGCGAAGTGTATGGGTAAATATGAATGAGTTTTCTTTCTCAATTTTAAAATCAAGTTTTTTTTCCACGCCATTAACTATGGCTGTTATTTCTCCGGTGTAGGTTTTAGTAGCTAAAATATCATTAAAGATGTAAGAATTATTTTTTACCGTGCCCAGCACTACACCATTTAAACTTACTTTATATGTTATGTCAGCGCCGGCAGCAGCTCCAAAAGGAGTAGACCAGGATATTGCAACAACGTTATCGTTACTTTTTTTTTGTTCAATTATTTTGAAAGATAAAGAGTCGGGCGAATTTGGATCATCATGAGAGCTTTTTTTGCAACCGCTGAAAAATAGTGCAGAAACTATGAGGAGATAGAAAAAAGGCTTCATATAATGCGCTGAACTAATTAAATGAACGTGATAAGATTGAGTAAAAATACGATTTTCTTTGAATTCAGTAATTAAGTTCGCCAGGAAAATAGATATCAATCTTGAAAACGGGATAACCAATTACTATAAAGGCCCGAACGGTGTTAACCATTCGGGCCTTTATAGTATCTCTTCCACTGAGGGAATATTTTATCTGCCGGCTTTAGATTTCTTTACACTAAAATGCGGCTTGCCATTCGGATTAATTTCCGGGGCACCAACCAGGTCCATCGCACAACGGAAACCAACTTCGGCGCTGGCATCACCCTGGTCCATAAAACGGCGGGTAGCCGGGTTTAACCAGTAAGCCAGGTCATTCCATGAGCCACCTTTGTAAACCTTAGAGCGGTCATTCACCAATGTGGTTATGCCATATAGATTAGCGTTTACACTGTCTCTAAAACCACGTGCGTCGGCATTGTAAGGTTTGCCGGCTAAAGGATCTTTAACCACAAACGGAACACCTTGAGTAGTTGGGTTATTTGCCACAGGCTGCGCGCCCGGAGCCGTGGCCGCGTTAGCAGCGCTATCAGCACGTTGCGAAGCTATAAGCTCGGCATAGGTCATTTTTTTAGCAGCTTTTGCCGGGTCCTTTATAGGGCGTCCGTATTTATCTTTGGCGTATTGGCCGGTACTTGCGTTGGCCAAACGCTTGTCAGCAAATTGATTTCCCCTGAAAGGGTTAAAAGCGTCAACGTCTTCAAACGACATCTGGCGGTAAGTATCTTCAACCCACTCGTTAACATTACCTGCCATGTTATACAAACCAAAATCATTCGGTTGGTATGACCGTACCGGGGCAGTAATAAATGCTTTATCGTTCAAATATCCGCCAACACCCGCGTTATCGCCATTACCACGTTTAAAGTTGGCCATAATTAAACCACGGGTTGATTTTGCAGCGGAGCGAACACCTAGTCCGTTCCATGGGTAAATTTTACCGTCGTCAATATTTTCAAACTGCGTATTACCATTAAGCGATAATGCCGCGTATTCCCATTCTGCTTCTGTAGGCAGGCGGTAAGCAGGTTTTAAAATTCCGTCTTCCACGCGCACCGGCCTTACCGACTTTTTGTTTCCGTCGTTAGCATTCAGGTTTCTGGGCATACCTTTTCCATCAATACCTGTCCCCCTGTATTGGTTATTCAGATATAAGTCGGTATTGAAAGGAGTTTGCGAATCTGTAGTACCGCCGTTAGCCGTATTGGCAACAGCTGCCGGGGCACCTTTTTTTGCACGCGGGTTTATTAAAATCTTTTTTTCCTGTAAAATAAACTCATTGGTACGGTCTGTACGCCATTGGCAATATTCCTGAGCCTGTTCCCACGTTACACCAACAACAGGATAATCCTGAAATGCGGGATGACGCAGATAATTATTTACATAAGGCTCATTGTATGCCAGCGGGCTGCGCCAAACCAGTGTATCAGGAAGCGCATTATAATAATATTCATTGTCAGTTGGGAAGGTCATCCTTATCCAGGCAAGATAATCCAACCAATCCTGGTTAGAAACTTCGGCTTCGTCCATATAGAACGCAGGAATGGTTACCCTTCTGCGTACGTTGTTATAGTCAAAAGTAACATCCTGGTCGGCACTGCCACCTAAAACAAATGTACCACCCTCAATAGCAACAAGGCCCGGGCCCGGAGCCGGGTGGGTTTGTCTGAATTTTTGGTAACCAAACTTTTTGTCGTTATAAGGAATACCCGTTTTTTCTGACCGTTGTTTACTACAGCTGCTCGCTAACATTGTAACACCCAACAGCACTAAAGCAGTACGAGTAAAAAGTAATTTCATATTTCTTACGTTATATATAGATATAGGGCACAAAATTAATAAATATATTATAGGGGTAAATTTAATTATTTTAAAGTAAAAAGCTAATCAAAAATTTTGCCACAACTTATTGCCTTTTATATGCAGCGATTTTAACGCTATTTAGGCCTAAGATGTTGCAAATGCTGCAATTAGAATAAAAAAAATCTTGTTAGGTGGGTAGCATTTAATTCCGTTATATTTATCCGTTTATTTAAATCTGCAGATCAATGAAGTTTTTTATAGGTGGGATAGCGGTTTTATACCTGCTTACGGCACTTCCCGCAAGTGCGCAAACCAATACCGATGGCAGCGGTTACGGCGCAATTCCTACGGCGGTGCCTTTTTTAAATATCGCCCCCGATTCGCGCTCCGGCGCAATGGGCGAGGCGGGCGTAGCCATATCAGCTGATGCCAATTCAAATTTTTGGAACCCATCTAAACTTGCTTTTATTGACAACGACTTTGCCATTGCCGCTTCATATAGCCCCTGGTTAAGGCGTTTAGTCCCCGATGTGAGCTTATCATACCTTAGTTTTGCACACAAGCTGGATGACCGCAATGTTATTGGCGCGTCAGTTAGGTACTTTAATTTGGGTGCCATACAACTGGTTGATAATAACCAGCTTAACCAAGGCACCTATCGCCCCAACGAGTATTCGATAGATGCTTCGCTGGCCCGTAAGTTTGGCGATAATTTCTCATTGGGATTAACCATGCGGTTTATTCACTCAGATCTTTCAAACGCTTCGTTTTCTACCGGGGCCACGCAGGGTATTAAACCTGCAAATGCTTTTGCGGCCGATATATCCTTGTTCTATAAAAAACCAATGGAGCAGTTTGGTACCGATGGTATCTTCTCTTTCGGTGCAAATATTTCTAACATAGGCACAAAGGTTAAATATGCTGAGGCAGGGCCATCCTACTTTTTGCCTACCAATTTAAAATTAGGCGTTGCAGATACCTGGAACATTGATGATTACAGTCAGCTTACCGCAACTGTAGATTTTAACAAGCTGCTTGTGCCTTCCCCACCATTGCGAGATGCAAATGGATTTATCATTTCGGGTAAAGATCCGGACGTATCTGTTCCTGCCGGTATTTTTGGCTCATTTAGCGATGCACCGGGTGGTTTTAAGGAAGAGCTGAGGGAAGTAAGTATATCATCAGGCCTAGAGTATTGGTATAACCAGCAGTTTGCTTTAAGGGCCGGCTATTTTTACGAAAACCCATCAAAAGGTGGCAGGCAGTATGCTACGCTGGGCGTTGGCCTTAAGTACGATATTTATCGCTTTGATTTTTCGTACCTGGCTGCGAACCAAAAAAATAGTCCCCTTGCCAATACGCTCAGAATATCACTTGGAATTAACTTTGGCAGTACGAAGTAATTATGGGTAAAATACGTGTTGGGTTTGGTTTTGACGTACACCAGTTAAAAGACGAACATCCTTTTATTTTAGGCGGAGTTAAGCTGGAACACCACTCGGGAGCTTACGGGCATTCAGATGCTGATGTTTTGCTGCATGCCATTTGCGATGCCTTATTGGGAGCCGCTAATTTGCGCGATATAGGTTTCCATTTCTCTAATACCGACAACCGCTGGAAGGGTATAAGCAGCCTTGTATTACTACAGCACGTACTTGAACTTTTAAAAGAAAAAGGTTGGGGCATAGGTAATATTGACGCTATGGTGTGTTTAGAAGCACCCAAGATCAACCCACACATTCCACAAATGAAGAAGAACATTGCCGCCGCTGCAGGTATTGATGAGGACGACATCTCTATAAAAGCCACTACCAACGAGACTTTGGGTTTTATAGGCAGGCAGGAGGGTGTTGTGGCTTATGCGGTTTGTTTGATAGAAAAGGTATAACATTAATTCACTAATAGCGATGGGTTTCAAACCCATCGCTATAAAGGAATTACGATAATTCTTTGTCTTTGGCCCCAACCATTTCACCCTTAACATTCCCTGTCCGCTTTAGATCGCCCCAGGCATTTAGCTCACCTTTTAACGCTCTGCGGATAGCTTTAAACAGGATATAATACATCAATTGCCGCCATATAAATCGCTGCGGAATGATGTAAATGAGTTTTCTATAATCCTCCTTCTCCATCCGGAATGCTATTATCGAAACAATAAAATCTATCAAAACAAACAGTCCGTAATAGCCTAATATTTTTTCGGGTTTATCGCTCATTAAACCCAATATCATCATCAGGTCAGCCAATGGCGAGAACAGCGGCAGAATTATCTGGAAGATGAGAATGTTGGGCATCCCCACCATCCCAAAAGATTTGAACTTTTTGTTGAACAGCGCTTTGCGGTTTTTCCAAAAGCTTTGTATCACACCAAAACTCCACCTGAAACGCTGTTTTAACAGGCCGTTGAGTGTTTCGGGCGCTTCGGTATAAGCAATGGCTTCGGCGGCATTGCGCACTATGTAACCGCATTTTAAAATACGCATGGTAAGGTCGCAGTCCTCGGCAAGTGTGTCTGATGTAAATCCGCCTGCCTGTTCTATAGCTGATTTACGGAAAGCGCCAATAGCCCCCGGAATAACGGTAATGCTATTGATCAGGTCGAACGCCCGGCGGTCCATGTTTTGGGCGGTAATATATTCAATAGCCTGCCACTTGGTTATAATGTTGTTTTCGTTACCAACCTTAACTGTCCCGGCTACAGCGCCTATCTCATCGTCAGTAAAATAGGTCATCAGGTGATAAACCGCATCATTTTTTAACTGTGTATCCGCATCTATACAAACGGTAAAGTCGTATTTGGCCTGGCTAATGCCAAGGTTCAGTGCCGATGCCTTACCGCCGTTAGGCTTGGTTAAAAGGGTAACCAGCGGATTATTTCCGTATTCTTTAGTGACTACATTGTACGTATTATCTGTAGATCCGTCATCAATGAAAATTATTTCGAAAACCGGGTAGTCGGTATTAAGCAGACTTTTTATTGTTTTAAGAGCGGTCACCTCCTCGTTATAGGCAGGTACTATAATGCTTACGGGCACTGGTTTGCCAACCTGGCGTTTCTTTTTATTCTCGTTGTGTTGCCGTAGCGCTAAAATGCCTATCAAGGCAATTCTGCCTATAGCCAAAAATATGGCGGAAAGAAAAACATAAAATAAAAACCAGTTGCCAAAGAAAAAGCCCATAACAACGGCATCATAAAAAGCGCCAATAACACCGCTGTCGGCATCATCCTCTATGACCGGCATTAATTCGTCCTTTCTTTTGTCTAAAATATCGGCGATGGTGGTAAATTCATATCCCTTTTCTTTGTAAAAACGAATGATTTCCGGCAATGCCTGAACCGTCGCCTCCCTGGTATCGCCACCGGCATCATGCAGCAATATCATAGATCCTTTTTTATAATCGCGTTTTACACGGTCAATTATCTGCTGCGCGGTAACTCCGGGCTCCCAGTCTAAAGGATCAATCGATTCACCTATGGTTATATAGCTTTGTTTCCGGCTCTCGGCTACCGGGATGATCTCCTCAAGCGTTTGTGGCTCGGCATCGGCATTAAAAGGAGGGCGGAAAAGAATAGTGCTGTGACCGGTGATGGATTCAATAAGTTTTCGGGTAGAATTCAACTCAAGTATCACCCTATCCAAACTTATCTTTGATATATCCGGGTGAAAAAATGTATGGTTACCTATTTCATAGCCCTCATTATAAATGCGTTTAAAGATCGGAATATTCTTTTCTACCATTGATCCAACCACAAAGAAGGAGGCCGGTACTTTTTCCTTTTTCAGGATATCCAGAATACGCGGTGTGTAATCAGGGTCGGGGCCATCGTCAAATGTGAGCACCACCTTGCCAGGTTTGTAGCCGTATTTTCTGATTACGTATTTGGTTGGTAATTTAACGTAGGTTTGGTCGGTAATAGCATAATTTACCGTATCCAATTTAAGGGTTATCTTACCTTCAGAGGGGGTAGTTATCAAGTCGAGCACTTCCCCATCACCCGTGTAGTCGATCTTGTTATTAAGTGCTACGTTGTCTAGTTCCTTAAGGTCAAATTTTGTTTTCTTTAACGCCGATAAGGCAAGATTTTTTTGGAAAAACTTCCATAAACGCGGGTCTTCAACGCCCAAACGCCATAGCGCTATTCCGCCTGTTTCCCAATCATCAGCCATCCGCATAATGTTGAAGTTGGTGGCAGCATCGGTAAAATAAACGGTATGCAAAAGGCTGTCTTGTCCGGTATAAGTGTAATGCAGGTTGGCCGACACCGGGTCGTAGGTAATTTTACTGTTATATTGCTGTGCCGTACTTACAACCGCCTGGTAACCAACCGTAGTGCCGATGCTATTTTTTGGCCAGTCGACACCGCCGCCGGCAATGGTGAGTATTACCTTTTCGCTCGGTACAATGTCGCAAACCCTATCCAGCATTTCTTCCACCCAGTGCTGGTGCGAAATATAGCCGGCATTACTCTCGTCTGTATGCTGATCAATCGCCATTACAAACAAGTAATCATTAAAGCGCTGCAAGTGTAACAGATCATACCGGTCATCATCAGGAATTACATTCTGCGTAACTAAGAAGCCCTGTGGGTGGAGTGTGTTGTATAGATCTTCCTGAAACAATCTGTAATTGCCGTTATTTCTATCGGGCAGATCATTAATGTCCAGATTGATGCCGCGAAGGCGATATTTTTTGAGCTGTTTTACAAGACTGTTAATAAAGACCTGGCGTAGTTTTTTGGTAGATGTTATGCGTACAACATTCTCCACATCAAAATGACCGTGTATATTATCTTCGTTTATGTAATTTGATATGGATACAACTATAGGCTTGTTATATTTTTTATTGATATTGATCAACCCCGTGTCAATACGCGCTTCAATGGTATCTGCGCCAGGTTTAATAAAAAACCCTTCAGATACCACCATATCCAGCTGACTGATGTTATCCTTTAAAGAAGTGTAGGCCTGTGTTTCCCATTCGCGATAAAAGGCGGCATTTATACGGTCTTTGTTGTTAGGGTGCTCCAGCTGATGACGCCGCCTGGCTTTGGCCAATGCATCTAACTGGCCTTTTTGTACCTTATAATCTTTATACCGGGTTGATACTCTTAGCGCCCGCAACTCTTCGTCGCTTATTCGTTTCGGCGCAGGGTTAAGATTGGGGAGTTCGGGGTATTGTTGCGATGTTACTGTTATGGCGGCTGCTATAACGCCGCAAAACAATATGAATAATACAACGCGACTGGTCCACTTAAAACGATTCCATCTCTCGGGTGTATCGGCCTGAAAAATCTGTTTATGCCGCATTAAAAAAAGTGATTTTTAACTATTAAGATTAAAGGCAATCAAAAACTGCATAAGAAGCAGCTACCGTTTTTATTTTTTGTCGGGTTCAATACCCGAAAAATCAACGCCGCATTTACAATTGCCGCCGCAACTTTTTTTGGTAAATAAGTTTTTGTATACCATTCTGCCAACGTAAAACAAGGCTCCGGCAAACAAAAGAATCACTATAATGGTTTGGATATTCATCGCTGCAAAAATACTATAATAAAAATATATACGTACTGATTTATATACGAACGAAGCGGCGATATGTTGTAAGCGGAGTTAATTTTACTTTGCGCTGAGGTTAAGTAACTATGTAAAAGCATCAAAAGCTTTTTAATGCCGTATATTAACGTTACCTTTGCGCCAAATTTTAAAGGCATTTCATGCAAAATATAAGAAATATTGCGATCATCGCACACGTTGACCACGGCAAGACTACGCTGGTTGATAAAATTTTACACAGTTGCGCTATCTTCAGAGAAGGTCAGGAAACTGGTGAATTGATACTGGATAATAATGACCTGGAGCGCGAGCGCGGTATCACCATTGTTTCAAAAAACGTATCTGTAGTATACAAGGGTACTAAAATTAACATTATTGATACTCCTGGTCACGCCGACTTTGGCGGTGAGGTTGAGCGTGTGTTGAAAATGGCTGATGGAGTATTATTGCTTTGTGATGCTTTTGAGGGCGCTATGCCTCAAACCCGCTTTGTAACGCAAAAGGCTTTGGCTTTAGGCTTAAAACCAATTGTGGTTGTAAACAAGGTTGATAAAGAAAATTGCCGCCCTGAAGAGGTTTATGAGCAGATTTTTGAATTGTTCTTTAACCTTGATGCCACTGAAGATCAGTTGGATTTTCCGGTAATTTACGGTTCGTCAAAACAAGGTTGGATGAGCACAGATTACAAAAAACCAACCGAAGATATTTTCCCGTTGATGGATGCTATTATAGCAAACATTCAACCGCCGCCAATTAGCGAAGGCACTTTGCAAATGCAGATCACGTCGTTAGATTATTCTTCATTCGTAGGTCGTATCGCTATCGGTCGTGTTGCTCGTGGCGTTATCAAAGAAAACATGCCTGTATCGTTGGTAAAACGCGATGGCACTATCCAAAAAACAAGAATAAAAGAACTATATACTTTTGAAGGCTTAGGTAAGGTTAAAGCTACCGAAGTTAGCGCGGGCGATATTTGTGCCGTTGTAGGTATTGAAGGTTTTGATATTGGCGATACCATTGCCGATTTTGAAAAACCGGAGCAATTGGAAGTTATCCATATTGACGAGCCTACCATGAACATGTTATTCACCATCAACACTTCACCTTTCTTTGGTAAAGAGGGTAAATTTGTAACATCACGTCACTTACGCGACAGGTTGTACAAAGAGATGGAAAAAAACCTGGCGCTTAAAGTTGTTGAAACTGAATCGCCTGATTCATACTTAGTATACGGCCGTGGTATTCTTCACTTGTCAGTATTGATCGAGACCATGCGTCGCGAAGGATACGAATTACAAGTGGGCCAACCACAGGTAATTGTTAAAGAGATAAATGGTGTTAAATGTGAGCCTGTCGAAGTATTAACTGTTGACGTACCGGGCGATGTTGCAGGTAAAGTTATTGAGTTGGTAACCCAACGCAAAGGCGACCTGTTAGTAATGGAGCCTAAAGGCGACTTACAACACTTAGAGTTTGAGATCCCTGCACGTGGTATCATCGGCTTACGTAACAACGTATTAACTGCTACAGGTGGCGAGGCTATTATGGCCCACCGCTTTAAAGCTTACGAGCCTTGGAAAGGTGTAATACCCGGCCGTTCAAACGGTGTATTGGTATCAATGGATACAGGTAAAACAACCGCTTTCGCTATAGATAAATTACAGGATCGCGGTCGTTTCCATGTTGATCCGGGAGTTGATATTTACGAAGGACAAGTATTAGGCGAACACATACGTGATAACGATTTGGTTATTAACTTAACCAAAGGCAAGCAGTTAACCAACATGCGTGCATCAGGTAGCGATACCAACGTACGTATAGCGCCTGCTATTAAATTTTCGTTAGAAGAGTCGATGGAGTATATCCAGGCTGATGAATACATTGAGGTAACGCCCCAAAGCATCCGTATGCGTAAGATCTTCCTTAACGAGAACGAACGCAGAATAAACGCTAAAAAATTCCAGTCGTAACGTTTTTTTTAATAAAATGATAAAAAGAAGCTCCCAAAAGGAGCTTTTTTTGTTTTTATAATATTAAAACGCTGTATATTAGCGGTATTGATTAATACCCCTAATGCAAAGAAAATTCCCTTTTTTTCTTTTACTCCTGATGTGCGTTTGTTTTAGCGCGTGCAAAAAAGAAATTAAAGCTATACCTGACGCGGATATTTGTCTGCGCAACTCTACTTTGTATTATCAAAAAAAGTGGGCAGCAATTTATACCCGCATTGACAACAGCGAAACAGGCGCGGCAAAAAAGACAGTTATCATTCCCGCTTACGGTTATTTCAATATCAATTTTAATTCAACTTACAAACTTTTTGGCGATACGGAACCTGCCGAAGGCAAATGGTCTGTTGATGAAAACTGCAATTTTGTACTTAAGCCGGTAAAAGGGATTCAACATACGTACCAGGTAAAAAAATTAACGCCCGATTCGCTTGTTATTGCTGAGCGGATTGGTGCCGTAACAACCACACTCCATTTTGCTACATTCAATTGCCCCAATATGAACAATCTGGAGGCCAGGTGGGACAACGTTGAGACGCGTACTGTTGATTACGACGCTACAGGCGTAAGCAACAGGCAAATAAACTATCCAACAGGTTTTATAAGATTTAATACTGACGCGGGATATGAACTGGTAAGCAATGGATTTCCTTTTAAAGGCACCTGGGGCATAGCGCAACCTGATTGCAATTTGATTTTGGATAAAAGTAAGCGGTGGGAAAAATCATACATAGTAGAAAAACTAACTGCCGATTCCCTTAAGCTGTGGTATAAAGATACCGTGGCAAAAACTAATTACCTGCTGGTGTATAAAAAGCATTGAGGGCAACTGCGCTACGATTACTTTTTAATAAGCCTGATAAAACAATTATCTTAGCCGGATGAAAGGTAATGACCGCCTGTATCCATCTTTATTTCATCCGCGCTACGTACATCTCACTCATTTAAGAGACGCTACGTTAAAAACTATCCATCAGTTAACAGCAGAAAAGAAAGATCTGTTGCTTGTTGATTTCGGTTGCGGCGATATGCCTTACCGTTCGGTTATTGAACCGCACGTGGGTAAGTATCTGGGCGTTGATCTGGAGATGAACCCTAAGGCAGAGCACCACATTGATTTTGACAGCAAAACCACGCTTCCAGATAATTATGCTGATATAGTGTTATCTAACCAGGTGTTAGAGCATGTTGATTCTCCGTCGGGTTATTTAAAAGAAGCGCTGCGGATATTAAAACCGGGTGGCTCCATCATTTTAACCACGCACGGTTATTGGTATTATCACCCAACGCCAAATGATTATTGGCGGTGGACAAGCGCCGGCCTACGCAAAACGGTGGAAGACGAAGGTTATATTGTTGCTTCTTTCCATGGCATAATGGGGCTTGCTGCAAGCGGCCTGCAATTGCTGCAAGATGCGATAATTAACAAACTGCCTAAATTTCTGGTACCGCCTTTTGCGTTTGTTATGCAATTAAAAATACGCTTGTTCAACAAAATGAACTCGCAACCACAGCGCGATAGGGATGCTTCTTTATATGTGGTGATAGCACAAAAACCATCCATTTAAAATGGAAGCGTTTAACTTATGCATCATAAAACCAAATAAGGAGACCTTTTCTGAAACCTTCATACAAGCGCACATAGACCGCCTGCCGGGAAATAAGAAGGTTCTTTATGGCGGAGCCTTTCCGCTTTATGATCATGAGGATAGATTTTTAGTCAAGTCAATATTCGGACTGGTTAGCTATTTGATACAAAAACGCCTTTTAAATAAAACAAGCATTGATGTTAGAACAAATGCATTAAGGTCCTATTTAAAACGAGAGAAGATAGACGTAGTGCTTGCCGAGTATGGCATGGTTGGAGCTATGGTGGCCAAGGCCTGCCAATTGGCAAATGTACCTTTGGTAGTTCATTTTCACGGCGCAGATGCACATCACAAGGGTACTGTCGAAAAGTATCGGGGTTTGTACAAAAAGATGTTTGAGTACGCAAGTTGCGTGGTTGCGGTATCGCAGGAAATGGTCCAAAGTTTAAAGGATTTAGGTGCCCCGCCAGCTAAAGCGGTATTGAATCCTTATGGAGTGGATACCTCGCTTTTTACGGTTGCCGATATAAGTAAGTCTAAAGCTGATTTTTTATCAGTGGGTCGTTTTGTAGAAAAGAAATCGCCGCTATCTGTAATTGAGGCTTTTTTTATACTTTCAAAAAATGTGCCTGATGCCCGTTTGTGGATGGTAGGTGATGGCCCTTTGCTTTTTCAGGCAAAGGAACTTGCAGGACAACTAAAATTATCAGATAAAATAACATTTACGGGCGTGCTTTCAAAAACTGAAATACAAACGTTAATGCAGCGAGTGCGGTGCTTTATTCAGCATTCTGTTACCGCAGCTGATGGGGATAAAGAAGGAACACCCAATACAATATTAGAGGCGGGGGCGTCAGGTCTTGCTATTGTAAGCACTCAACATGCCGGCATTAAAGAGGCCGTTATAAATGGAGAAACGGGATACCTTGTACCCGAGCACGATGTAAAAGGCATGGCCAATTATATGATTAAAGTTGCTAACGACGTTAAACTTGCGGCCGACCTGGGTGCAAGGGAAGCGGAACACATCCGCAAAAATTATGATATAAACTTCAGGATAAATACATTAGCGGCGCTGCTTAAGCAGGCTATAAAAGATAAAATGTAAGATGTTAAGACAATTAGTACGCAATACAATAAAAAAATTCGGGTATGACCTGGTAAAGCCTGATGAAAGGTTGATAAAAAACGGTCTGCCCGCCGATTTTGATACCGAGACGGTAGCTACCTACCAAAAGGTAAAAACCTATACCATGACCACCCCTGAGCGTATTGCATCGTTATGCAATGCTGTTAATTATTTGGTTAAAAACAACATTGAGGGCGATTTTGTAGAATGCGGCGTGTGGCGCGGAGGCAGCACAATGGCAGCTATTGATACCCTGATGAAGGCAGGGGACACCAGTCGTGCGGTTTATTTATATGATACGTTTGAAGGTATGTCTGAGCCTACTGAGCATGATAAGGAACTAAGTGGTACAGCCGCCGACATTTTATTGGATAATAGCGTTAAAGAGGACGCTACCTCAGTTTGGTGTTATTCTGCATTAGAGGAAGTACAAAAAAATGTAGGCACGCTTAAATATCCAACAGAGAAAGTGCACTACGTAAAAGGTAAGGTTGAAGACACCATACCACAAACCTTGCCCGGCAAAATTGCCCTGTTAAGGCTTGATACCGACTGGTACGAAAGTACCAAACATGAGTTGGAGCACTTATACCCTTTGTTGGTACCCGGCGGCGTTATCATTATTGACGATTATGGCCACTGGGAAGGCGCACGCAAAGCGGTTGACGAATATATTGCCAAACACAAATTACCGTTATTGCTAAACCGGATAG
This sequence comes from uncultured Mucilaginibacter sp., assembly GCA_946479225.1. The sequence goes on from CAMLFI010000008.1 coordinate 16,571, forward strand.
ATTATACCGGCCGTATAGGCATAAAATATTAGTATTACCTAAATGGGGATAGTAAAAGCGCAGGCGTATAAAAATACTATTGTATCATACAGCGGTATGGTAATAGCATATATTAATACAGTTTTGCTGTTCCCTTCAGTTTTCCCAACAACCAGCAGCGAGTACGGGTTTTATAATCTTATCATCGGCGTATCGGTACTGTATTCTCTGGTAGCTTCTATGGGCATACCAAGTATACTGGCCAAATATTTTCCGTTTTACCGCACAGATGATAAGCTGCATAACGGCTTTATGCATTGGTCGGCCATATTATCTGTAGTGGGCTTTTTTATGGCTACGTGTTTGTATGTAATATTCAGACCACTAATTGTATCGGCTTATATTGACGAATCGCCCCTGTTTGTAGAATATTATTATTTGCTCATACCGCTGTCTTTGTTTGTAGTTGTGTTCAACTATCTTGAGATGACCGGGCGCATCATCTACCAAACCATTTATTCAAACGTGCTGCAAAATGTAGTGTTGCGTTTGCTTACATCCGGTTTGTTGGTGATGATAATTTTAAAGGTGATAAATTTTAAGGAATTTATATTATTGTACATAGCAGCTAACGGCGCAATATCAATACTGCTGCTTATCAGTATAGCGGCAAGCGGTAAGTTTAGCTACAAGGTAACCGACTATCGTTTTAAAGCTATAAACCAACGCGAAGTGGTGCGTTTTGGCTTGTTTACTTTATTGTCCAGCGCGGTTTATGTGTCTTTACAAAAGATTGATATACTTATGCTCACCTCAATGGCCGGCGAGGCCGAGCAGGGAATTTACAGCTGGTATTTTAATATCGCTATTATTATAAGTGTGCCGGCGCAGGCGCTTAGCCGCACAACTTACGCCATAGTGGCCGATTCATGGAAATCAGACAACAGGGCCAATATTGCCGATGTTTACAATAAAACTTCCATTGTGCAAATGGCAATTGGCGCTTTACTTTTTATTGGTATTATCGTCAACCGCGAAAACCTTTATGCCCTTGTTAATAATAAGGCCCTTACTGATCCAAAATACTTTAGTTTGTTTATAGTCATCGGATTGGGTTTTATGGTTGATATAACAGGCGGATTAAACACATATATTATTTCAACATCTCATAAATACAGGCTGGTTACTTTGATGGTAGCGGTTGCAAGTGCAATTTGTATAGGTTTAAACTATTTGCTTATTCCTTCGTATGGCGGTTTGGGCGCTGCGCTGGCATATTTAATAACTATGGGGGCCTTAAATTTTATAACCTGGTTTTACATAAGGTACAGGTTTAAAATGCAGCCCTTTGGTTACAAGCATCTTTGGGTATTGCTCATATCATTTGTCAGCCTGGCGGTAGGTTATTATTTGTGGCGCATCCCCAATCTTTATGGCGATATTATTGTACGCAGTGGTGTTACCGCCGCCTGTTACGGCTTACTTACTTATTTATTCAAAATATCGCCGGATATAAACGAGAAAGTAGATAAGACCTTAGCTTTGTTAAAAAGGTAGATCAGTAAATGCAGTCCCTTGCCCCTATAGCGCTATTTGTTTATAACCGGCCCGACCATACCCGGCGTACTTTATCTTATTTACAAAAAAATGTGCTGGCGAATGAATCCAGACTATATGTGTTTTCTGATGGTGCCAAAGCCACTGTCGATGAACAGAAGGTTCAGGAGGTTCGCGATCTGGCTACACAGATCACCGGATTTAAATCAGTAAAATTAATTACCCGCCCGCAAAATATGGGACTGGCTAATTCCATTATTGACGGCGTTACGCAATTGGTAAATGAGTTTGGTAAAGTAATAGTTTTTGAGGATGACCTGCTGTCGTCGCCTTACACCCTGGAATATTTTAATGAGGCACTTAACCGTTACAAGGACGAAGAAAAAGCGATGCACATCGGGGCATATATGTTTCCTTTAAGCGACGAAACGCTGCCTGAAACCTTTTTT
>CAMLFI010000009.1 GCA_946479225.1 uncultured Mucilaginibacter sp.
CCCGACATGGCTTTTCTGCCATTTTTCGGATCAATAATATAATAATAAACGCCTGCGGACAGGTTGCTGTTATTGGTACGCCCATCCCACGGAACAGGGTAGCCTATGGAAGAAAAAACCTTTTGCCCATTACGGTTAAAGACATTTACCGTGCAGCCGGGGTAAGAATCAAGGTATCTTATTTCCCAGGTATCGTTAATACCGTCGCCGTTGGGTGTAAAGGCATTAGGCATTTCGGGTGTTTTAAGCACGGTAACCATAACATCGGCAAATTGCTGGCAGCCCTTATCGTTGGTAACGGTGATCCGGTAAGTAATGTCAACTATTCCCGTAACCGTAGGGCTGGCTATGGTAGCATCACTTAGCCCGGTAGCCGGCGACCACTGGTACTTAAGCCCGTTGCCGGTGGCTGTGGCGGTTATAATACGGCGTCCGCCTTCTAATACTGTTACACTAGCAGGTACGTCTACGGTTGGCACAGGGTCAACAGCTATTTCGCGGCTCGTGGTATTTGAGCAGCCGGTACTAAAAGTGTAAGTATATTGAATAACAAATTTACCCGGCCCCGATACTGCCGGATCAAAAAGCCCTGCATTGTTAACACCTGTTCCGCTATAAGCACCCGTGCCGGCAATACCACTGTTGCTTTCATCGTGTCCGTTTAATTGAACAGGGCCGTTGTTTGCACAAATAGCTGCCGGCTGTGTAAATACAACTAAAGGCGTAGCCAGCAAATTGATAACTTCCGTCTTTTGCTGCGATACGCATACACCACCCGAATAGGCCAGCATCCGCACAGTGTATGCCTTTGTCCCAGAATGAATTTCCGGGTAGGTATGCCGGTATAGTTTGCCATCTGTTGGGTTATCGTCAATCTCTACCAGCGATTGATCATTACCATAATCATAATAAAGTTCTATCCGGGTTACCTTTCCGAACTCAACCACCCTTGATTTATTTTGAATGATCACTTCGGAGTTGCTACACAGGCTATTTTTGTTTAATACCACAAAATCTGCAACGGGAGTTGCACCGTTTACGGTAAAAGGTTTGATCAGTGTCTCGCTACAACCAGAAGCCGTAGTAACGGTTAACGTAATATTGTAATTACCGGTGCTTTGATATTTGTGAGTCGGACTTTGCGCCGTTGAGTTTGGCGTATTATCGCCAAAGTTCCACAGGTAAGTAAGCGCGCTGTTATCGGCAATAGTTGTATGGTTAGTAAATACAGTGTTATCGCTGATGCAGGTGGGTGGCGTATCAAAATCTATCACCGGTAAGGGGTTTACCGTTATCTCTTGAACTATTATTGACGGGCAGCCCGTTGATAGCGTGATAGTAAGTTCAATGACATATTTACGCGCCTCCGTAAAGGTGTACTCAAAAGGCTGGTCATTAGGCCGGTTCACAACTATTCCATCTAACGCCCAAACGCGCGAAGCAACAACAATACCCGGTGGTATAATTGATGCATCGGTTAGAACAAGCGGCTTGCCTGCGCACTTAAGGGCAGAAACGGTAAAGGCTGCCACAGGCAAAGCATTGATATGCACTAATTTTGTTGCGGGTGCACCAATGCAGCCATTACCGTTAGACACCGTCAGGCTTACGGTGTAATCACCAGGTACGTTGTAAATATGCGAAGGGTTTTGCAGCGTAGAACTTTGCCCATCGCCAAAGTCCCAAAACCACGACGAGATAGCGGCTCCGTTAGGCGCTGATTTATCCTGAAAGGCAACCGGGTTGCTCTGGCATACACTATCAGGTGCGCCAATTGCTGCTATCGGTTGCGGCAGAATGGTCAATACCAACTCGTTAGAAGCCACCACGCATTGTGTGTTATCGATATTAGCTGCTTGGCCAGATACAACCCTGTAATTATAAATACCCGCTACCGATGGCGAGGTAAAACTATAATCTGTTCCGTTAATTGTGGCGGCCATGTTGACCCAAGCACCATTAACTTTTTGCTGAATTTTCTGGCTGTAACCCGTTGCCGGGGTAGTGGTAGTTTTTATCTTAACGGTTTGTGGTGCCCCCGCGCAGATCTGTGTTGCTGTTGATTGATCAAACACCACCTGTACGGGGTCGCCATATGGTCTGAAAGTAATATCGTCTATTGCAAGGTCGTTACCATAACCACCAGGCCCGTTGTTGATCATCTTTAAAACAATGGTACCTGTATTTGCAAGCGTAACAAATTCCATATTATATTGGTTCCATACGTCATTTGCAGCAATATTTCCGGTACTGTATGATTGCAGGACTAGTCCCGCTTCTGTCTCAATCTGAAAAGTAACGTTAGGCGGGTTACCTCCGCCATTATTGAACATATTTTTAACAAAGGCCCCAAATTGATATTTTGTACCGGCACACAAGGCAGCAACCTTTCGGGTATAGAAAAGGCCCGGAGTATTAGCCGCATTTACCAACATGAAATATCCTCCGGGGTTTCCGGTATGGTCGGTTGTAACCACCCATAAGTTGCTTAACATGCCTGTAGAGGTATTTACTATGGTATATTGCCCGTCGTTTGGGAATCCCTGACCTCCACCATTATAGTAAGCATAGGTGGTAGATCCCGAGTCGGCGGGTAGTGACCCAGCAAACCTATTGGTGCCAGAGCCAAAGGTTATATTAACGATAGGGTCGCCAAGACTTTGAGAAAAACAGCTTGTGCTAAAAAGAAAAAAAATAAAGGCAAAAAAAGCAATCCTGAAAACACTGTTCTTTTTAAAATTGCTTCGCATGTTATATAACCGGTCCTTAGGTAAGGGCTGCTAAAGTATCATATTTAGTGCAAATAAACCAAGGGTTTTTCATTTAGTATTTAGGCGAATGGCCAGGAATACCAATGAATGCTTCACAACGGGCCACTGCGGGAAACGCTTTTTGCAATTCAATCTGCTTGTAAATGAGATGGTTTTAAAACTTATATGCACAAACACAAAAAAATATAATATTTCGTTGTGAAATTACATCCTAAATCTTACTTTTGCACACTCCAAACCAGAAAACACTCCTGAATAGCTCAGCTGGTTAGAGCATCTGACTGTTAATCAGAGGGTCGCTGGTTCGAGCCCAGCTTCAGGAGCTTGAAATCAATAATTTATCCCCACTCCGGCGAGTGGGGATTTTTTTATTTTATAAATTTACCGCCCTGAATAACAATAACAAGTAGCTTACCAGCCATGCGATTTTTTTTACTTTCATTATCCTTTCTATTTTGCTTAAAAGCAATAGCGCAAACCAACGAGACGGAAGCTAAAGCAGCCTACTTACTTGCAGAGGAAAGCTACAGTAAGGGGGATCAAAAAAGCGCGCTCAGATATATCGAAAGTGCTAAAAAAAGCCTTGGAGGAGCTAATAGCAAACTAATTTATTTACAAATACAAATTGAGCAGGAGTTGGTTAAAAACAAAAAGATAAGTACAGATAGTCTTTTGGCGCTGATTAACCGATTTGAAAATTTACCTGACTATAAAAGCTTTAATGAAGATAAAGTACTCGAAGTTGCAAAGATCAAACTCGCTTTAAAAAACGAGCTTGAGGACGCGAAGGAAAAGGTGGTTGCAGAAAAGGGGGCAGTTGAAAATACCTTTGTTCTGTTTGAAAAAAAATATGGTGAATGGAAGGTTGGTTCAACGCTCGAAGACCTAAAAAGAGAACGACCAGCATTTGCTGCTGCTTTTGCCAGAAAAAGTTTTAAAAAAGATAGTTGCCATGTTGGCGCAGATGGTGTTACCAGGATCGATTTTGGTGGCTACTATTTGAATTTCGAGAAAACTGGCGAATTAAGATCGGCGTTTTGCACACGCCTTCTATTCAGGTTTTTTGGTCTTGAAGCGCAAGCTCAAGGGAAGGCACCAGTAAAGGCTGCAGTTGAAAGTGCTTTAAAAGATCTCGGTTATTTACCCAAGCCCAACATTATTGAAAATAATGATTCTTATTCCGAGACATATACTATGGAGTCGGGAAAAAAGAAAATAGTACTTAAGATATCTATAGGAAGGCTAATTAGTGAGGCTGCGATTAACTATTCCAGCTTTTTATTTGCTCAGCAATGATGTGACCTTTTAAAGTGAAAACAAACGATCAATATTTTTTTGTTAATTACAAGTCGCTGGTTCGAGCCCAGCTTCAGGAGCCAGAATGGGCAAGCACGAAAAACCGGTCGCTTGCCCTTCTTTTTTTCCTTCTAACTTGCTGTTAATCAAGGGTACAAAAAGAGTATAATTCATTGGTGGTAGATCAAACCAATTAATTCCCTCTTTTCCGAAGTACTTGATATCTCCGAAAAATCCACTCTTATCTGACTTTAATAATAGTTAGGCTGTGGCTAATAGTCTTAATCTGCTAAAAAGGGGTTCGAATTCCTTCCCCCTCGGGCTACAAAAGGGATTCACTTCGAAAACACTAGGGGTTGTTCTACAAAGAGGAGCCCTTTTTGGCATTTAACGTCAAACTAACTTGCTTAATGCTTATTATTTTATGTAGTTTAGAAATAAGCTTTAATTTTATAATTATTGAGCTTCAATAAAAACATTCTATTATAGTGCGGACGGAAAGTAATATGCCCAAAAAAAAACTTAAAATAATTGAGGGTTCTGAAAAAGAACTGTGGGATAAATTTCTTACTGGAGACCAGAACGCTTATAATCAGATCGTTAAAATATTTTCCAAACAAATGTTCAATTACGGATTCCGACTTTGCCAGAACGAAGACTTGGTAAGGGATTGTATCCAGGATATTTTTTTGCGATTATGGAACAATAGAAGTGGCATCAGTTCTACTGATGCCGTTAAATGGTATTTACTTAAATCGATAAAAACAAGCATATTAAGGGAAGGCCGGAAATGGCAGAAGAATGAAATGCTGAAGGATGATTATACCTTTAAAGTTGAATTTGATGTGGAGACAAAGCTGATCAGCGAAATTGAAAATCAGCATTTGGCCAATAAAATCAAGTCGGTCATCAACCAGCTACCGGCGCGGCAAAGGGAGATTTTGTATTTGCGGTTTTATGAAGGCATGGATCTTCCGCAAATTGCGCTGCTGATGGACATCAGTACACAGTCTGTTTATAATTTATTACAGAAGGCTTATAAAAGTTTTCGCGCCGAGTGGCTGCCGCTTGTTTTATACCTTTTTTTAAGCACAGTAAAATAAGATAACAACAATGCCCGCATGAAACGGGCACTATTGTTATTGAAAGCATAGTTTTATAGTATTATTTAGGTACCACTTCAAAGGTTTCTTTCGCCACACCCCGGTCTCTGAGCACCAACGTATCTTTTGTGCTGTATAATTTAGCTCCTACCGTTACGTTGTAATCCAGGTAAAGCGCGTCGCGATCTTTATCGCCCCAACTTTTCTTCTCTCCTTTTTTTACAAATTGCCCGGTACCCGTGGCGGTAATGCTCGCTGTACCCGACGCTATTGTACATTTGCCGGTATTGTCAAACGCGAGGGTTAATAGCACCGGTATATTCGTACCGCTCGCATCCTTGAAAGTTACAGGCATTTGCAGGGTCGATAAACTCAAAGTACTCAGCTTTTTGATCTCGTCGCTTTCCACATATTTTTGACGGCGTGACACCTTCTCGGTAACGTTACCTGTGGTGATTAAATCAACGCCACGCCTCAGATAATTGGCATCCCACTGATTGATGTATTTTATAGCGTACAAAACGTAGTCTTTCGGCACTACGCTCCAGTCTGACGCAATTACCCTTTTCGGATCGGGTAGTTGGCTTTTGCCCCTTAAAATACCTCCGGCGTTAGTAACATTTTTCATCACCAAGGGAATCACGTAGTTTCGCTTTAAAGCCAGGGGATCCGCAAAGAATGCATCTGTTAAGGTCACTTCTACCCCACCGGAAATTTCACCCTTCGGGATATTAATTTTACTTGCTGTAAGTATGTAATAACCGGCGGGCATTATTTTCACTTCGCTGCCAATGTCTTTATACTTAAGATTGGCAGCGATGCCGGGATCTACCTCAAAATCGATGGCAACATCCTGATTGTTGCTGTACCCGCCACCCCAGGTTGCCATAATTTTACATTTGTGGGCATTATCTAAGCTGGTATCAAAAATATCTTCGCCCAGTGTTATGGTTCTAACAGGATATTGATATGGGAAATAGACCGTACTATTCGGACTGTCCGGAAATTTCCAGTCGTCATTTTTACAAGCCGACATCACAGATATGATTAATGATAAAATAATTAACTTTTTCATTTCAAATATTTTTATAGGTTATAAATACTACCAGCCCTCATTCTGTAGCAGGTTAGAGAACTTTATGGTTTCGTTATATGGTATCGGGCCATAATACATATACGGCTGATAGGTCCTTTTTTGGTTGTCAATGGTATAAGGTCCTGATAGATCAAATACAATCTGGCCTGCAGCATTTTTGCCCGCTATGCCTCTGATAGGTTCATTAAGTGTCGTTAGTGGCACTTTCCACCTGCGCAGATCCCAAAAACGGTTTCCTTCAAAACAGAGTTCTAACCGACGCTCATTACGGATAAGTTCACGCATGGTTTCTTTTGATGAAACAGACGCCAGGTAAGGATCGCTGCCACCGCCGACACCCGCCCTTTTCCGAATGGCCGCAATTACAGATCGCGCAGAATAAGCAGCACCGGGAGCTGCACCGTCCGGACCGTAGGCCTCATTGGCAGCTTCGGCATAGTTCAGGTAGATTTCTGTATAGCGCACGCGCGCCACATACATCATTTTAGTTGAAGGTGTAGATGGATTGAGGTTGGTAGCTTGATTTAACAGTTTACGCATGTAATACCCGGTAACTGTAGAAATAGCTTGTGAACCCACTCCATCATTTCCGCTGGTAGTAGTAATTGTAACATTTGCTGGGCCAAATTTACTTCCATTTACAACTATATAGGCGTCCATCCGCGGATCGCGATCTTTATAAGGTGTTGTTTTATTATAACCTGAGTTAGCTTGGTCTGTAATAGGGTAGCCATTTTTCATTGGAAATGCATCGACCAAGTTTTGCGTAGGGTTTAACCTACCATTACCAAATAACGACGGCGGGAAATGCTGTTTCTCTATAGTGCTGCTAATGTTACTGTGCGTAAGCGTACGGCCCCTCCAAATTATTTCGGGAGGGTTTGAGCCATTTGCTATTGAGCTGATCTCAGCGTTGTTATTGTAGAATGTCCAACCGTTAGCAGGTAAGCCTGCTATACCATTGTTCAAATTGATCAACTCAGCGGCTGTAGTAGCGGCAGTTGTCCAACTGTCGTTATTCCCGTTTAAGAACGCCGGACTTGCAGCCATTATAGATACCCGTGACCTAAATGCCTTTAAAATACGCGATGTTACACGGCCCCTGTAAAACATACCCATTGTACGGTTATAGCTGCCAATTGAGGTTATTCCCTGCGCCGCGTATTTGGCCGGGATTATGCCGGTATTAACATTAAGGTCATCATAATCCAAGGGAAGCAACGCGTCGGCAGCGTCCATATCCCTGTAAATAAAGTCCACGCAATCTTTAAAATTAGCCCGTGGAAAATTGTAGTCAGTTATCTCCTCGGTAGGTTTTTCAATGATAGGCACACCTAACAATTTTCCGCCTTGCATTCCACCATGTGCCTGCAACAAAAAATACATAAAAATTGCACGCAACCCGTGAGCTTCTCCTTTTATACGCATTCTGAACAATTTTGAAGCCTGCTCCTCTTCGGCCCATTTCACTTTATCAACCTCGGCCAGAACAAGATTACAGTACAAAATGGCATTGTAACTTCGCTGCCATGTACTCATAGTTTCCACATCGTTACGCCAATTTCCTGTCGCTATCGCGAGGAAGGGATTGGAAGGATCATTAGATACGGCGTCGTCTGTAGCCACATCATTAAAACCGTAAACAAAATCATCATAAGGGAGGCGCAAATAACCATTGGTTAAAAGCCCTGATGCAAACCCTGGTTCGCTGTATATCACGTTCTTATCCCGTATATTTTCGGCAGCAGGATCAATAAGATCTTTTTTACACCCTACGAAAAAGACCGCAATGAATAATATTATAATAGATTTCTTATTCATATCAATAATTTGTTAAATTCATTTATAGTGAAGCTTTTATCCCCAAATTAAAAAACCGGGTTTGTGGTGCGCCACCAATATTGGTTTCTAATATTTTTCTGTTTTTGGCAATGGTCAACAGATCAAATCCGGCAACATATATTCCCATTTCTTTGATGGACTTACTGGTTTTGAACATTTCTCTGGGGAAGTCGTACGATACCTGCACTTTCGACAGGTTGATGTAACTGTTATCATAGGTCCAGTAATCAGAATCGGTAAAATTATTGGCACCTGCACCTGTAGTAAGACGCGGAAATGTTCCTAATTGCTTAACCTCCCAATTGTTAGTGGCATCGCGGCCAATCAGAGTACGATCACTCACCACCTCAGAGTATTTTCTCTCCTGACGAACACGGAAGTAATCATTTGATCTGTTACCGGTTCCACCAAAACCACCGTTTGCCAATACAAACAAGGTGAGTTTTTTCCATTTTGCGGTAAAGTTAACGCCCATTATCAGCGGCGGATTGGTTTGTCCAAGATATACAAGGTCATTGGTGGTATTTATCTTACCATCGCCATTTTGATCAATATATTTAATGTCACCAGCCTGCAACGTACCGTTAAATTGCTGTGGGGGAGCATTATTAATCTGGGTCTGGTTCATAAAAATGCCATCAGATTGCAAGCCCCACAGCGCATCCACAGGTCTGCCAACCTTTGATAAATACGGCCACCTGGGATCAAACACTTCGCGTATTTTCGTATATTTTGATGTGGCATAGGTAGCGGTAACGCCTAAATTAAGGGCAACCTTCCCAACTGTTTTATTGGCATTAACACCTATATCAAAACCAGTATACTGAGAGCTGTTATAATTCTCCCAAGATACAAAGCTGGTAGAGTTTGTGCCAAATACCAAGTAGCTTGGAGAAGCAATAGTATTAAGCGCCGGAAGCCCGTTTATATTTATACGAAAGTAGGAAGCGGTAACCTGAACGGATTTGTTGAATAACGTTGCATCCAGGCCAAAATTCAATTCCTTTCTTTGTACAAAGGTCATGTTCGGACTTAACCCTTGCCTTACATCAGTACCGTTACCCTGCCTGCCTTCGTTAAACCGGAAAGCGGTGCCTCCTGTAGTATAAATACCTTTATAGGTATTGTAATTACTATAATCCATATCCGTGTAAAGAATACCTGCGGAACCTGTAATTTTCAGATCGTCAATAACATCCGACCCCGACAAAAACTCTTCCCGGCTGATTCGCCAACCCAATGTACCCACCGGCGAAAACGCATCACGATGGCCTGGAGCAAATTTTACTGAGTGCACGTAGCTACCCGAAAAATCAGCGTAATACTTTTGCTTGTAGTTATAACCAGCCTGGATGCCTAGGTTGGCATTTCCATCACCGTGATATGTCTCTGATATGTTCCGCAAGAATGCATTTACAATAAACATAGCCGTTACATTGTGAACACCCCCAAACGTATTATTATAATTAAACTGGCCCGTAAAAAACGACACTTGTCGCTGGTAGGTATCTACTAATGACCGGTTTCGACTTACCTTATTTTCTCCGATCTTTAGAAATCCCTGAGTTGCCGGAGCAATTGCGTTATAAGATATTTTATCACCATTCCAGCTTCCGGCATTATAAACGGCATAATCATTAATATTTTCTGATAAAGTATATCTACTCAGATAGTCGAGTCCGAATAAGGTTTTAAAAGACAGGCCCTTTAATGTCGTGCTTAAATCAAAGTTCAAACCCGCATCAAACTGGAACTGTCGCCCGGTGTACTTTTCCGGACCCTGTGTGTACATTGCCGCAAATGGCGTTGTGGTTAAATCTTGTCTGCCGCCTAGTAAATACTGCCCGTCAATTAAAAACGGATTGGCTTTTAATGGCGCCCATTGTGCATTGTTAGGGTCTTCAAACATGCTTACCGGGATGAGTGGTGTATACCAATTGGGCCTTAATGTTGCAGCGTTTCCCCAGTAGTTGCCCTTAGCCGTTTTGCGGTCAAAGTAAGCCAGGCTGGTATTTATGGTACCTGTAATGCTGTTATTGAATTTAATATCCACATTACCGCGTACGTTAAAACGCGTGGTGGATTCGTCTTTACCCTCGCCCACATTCAAAAATGAGCCCAAACGATATGCCCCTAAATTGGCATAAAATCTTGTTTTATCATTACCACCTCTAAATTCGCCTACAATGTCCGACCGGTTAAACGCTTTTTTTAGGTATTCAGATGAATAATAGTCGACATCCGGATATCGATACTTATTGGTACCGGCAGCAGTGCCGGCAATGGTTTCCGGACTGTATGTAACAGCGGAGCCATCGTTTGTACGGGCTTCGTTATACAGTGTCATATAATCAGCACTGCCCAAATACTTAGGATATCTTTTGGGTGTATACATCCCGGAGTTTGCTCTTACATTAAATTCGTTCAGGCCGGATATTCCTCTTTTGGTGGTTACCAGCAAAACACCCCTTGCAGCCTGGCTACCATATAACGCAACGGCCTGGGCACCTTTTAATACCGTTATCTGTTCTATCTCAGTGGGCAAAACGTTGCCAATATCGCGCGGAACTCCATCAACCATGGTCAAACTAATGTTTCCCCATATATTCCCGTTCAAGCCGGGGAGAAAAGAAGACAATTGTTCATCAGCACTGAGGTAGTAGTTTTTCTCAAGCAGCTTGGGTACATTTAAAAAAGATACACCGCCCAGCAGTTCGCTCCTTTCTGTTTTCTTAAAAGCTACCTGTACCATGTCAGCTTCGGATATCAGGGTTATTGTTTTTAGCTGAGCTTTAGCAATAACCGTTTGCGGGCTATACCCCAGGGCAATTATTTTAAGCCCCGTTCCCGGGCTCGTCGCGATAGTGAAAGTTCCGGTTTCATCAGTACTTACAACAGATCTGTCATCGCGTATGATAGCTCCGGACACAGGTTGCCCGGAAGCATCTACTACAATGCCTTTAATCTCCATTTGCTGAACATTCTGCGCCTGCAGGTTCAAACAAAATAGAGCAAACAGCAAATGCAGCAATATTTTTATTTTAATATCTTTCATTGTTCTTGTTGTTAGAGTCAACATTTATACTAATAGCTTATTACCAACCCTGATTCTGCTGGAACTCGGGGTACATGTTGACATCTGTCCTTCGGATAGGAAGCCAATAATGCTTGTCAGTAAATTTCCGCTCGAGAATTACAACGTCTCTTAAATTGAGCACCTTGTTGTTGGTCGGGTCAACTTTGTCAAAGTTGACACGCTCTGCCCTATCGAATTCGATGCTTGTTTTTATGTTATAAGGATACTTATCCAACAATAACCAGCGGCGCAGGTCATTAAAACGATGTCCCTCCCAGGCCAATTCTACAGCGCGTTCGCGCCTTAACTCACTCATAAAAGCATCCGTAGTTCCGCGAAACTTGGCGGCGAAAACACCTACTGTAGCGCGCGTCCTGATTTTATCTACCGCGTTCAACGCTGTTAACGTGGTGTAAGTAGTGCTGACGCTTGATGGCGAACCATAGCCGTTTGCAACAGCTTCGGCATACATTAAATACACATCGGCTAAGCGCAGCCATGGAATTTTTATGTGGTGGGCATTAAATTGGTTATCAAACTTATTAAAACCTACCGGGCTAAATTTGATAAGCAGGTAACCTGTTGGGCTTCCCGTTTCAGGCACCCTGTAAGAAGCGTCGTCCGAAAGCCCACCGTACGTGTATAGATTAGCAAAGCGGAACTTCTCATTAGCTGCACCGGGACTACCTAATATCTGGCGCTGTGTATCAAAACCAAACGTTAAATAAAACCGGGGATCCCTGTTCTTCCAAGGGAATTGCGGATTGTACCCCGATGAAGCATCGGCTGTTGACGAGCTATTGTTATCATTAATAGGTAAGCCATTTTTCATACCAAAATAATTGGCGTAGTTGGCTGTAGGGTAAAGAGACCAGCTTCTGTCAAATAGCACACGGGCACATAAGTATTGCTTATCTGTTGATAAACTTGAGCCGCCCCAATCATAAGAAGGTCCCCTGAAAATAGCCTCAGTTAAGCCAGGCATCTTACCGCTCTGTCCGTTTGTACGATAGATCTCAGCGTACTTGTCAAAAGAAACCAGAGAATACTGGGTTTGACCGCTTTCAATAAGTTTCAAAACATCGCCAAATGCGTCTGCAGATTTTTTACAGTATTCAATATCATAAGTTGCGGCACCCTTTGATGCCTTGTTCATTAACGGACTACCCGCATAGAGATAAGTTTTACCTAAATAGGCCATCGCCATTATTTTGTTTGCACGCAGCTCATTGTTGCCAAATGTTGCTTTGCCGGCAACAGTGTTATCCCAGTTGACAGGTAACAGGTCTGCAGCCTTTTTAAAATCAGCCGCTACCTTATCTGCACATTGCTGAAAGGTCAATCGCGCCAGCTTGGGCACATCATCAGCCGCTAATTCTTTGTCTATAAATGGCATTCCTCCCCAAAAGCTTATCAACTGAAAGTGGAACCATGCGCGGTAGAAATATAACTGGCCGGCAATCAGGTCTTTTTCTTCCTGGGTGCCGCTCATCTTACTTAGATTAGCAAGGCCCATATTGGCTTTGCGGATTCCGTACCAGCAGCCAGACCACAGGTAGTGCGAATCACGGCCACCTGTTGTATTAAGATTCCCGTCCAGCCAGTACCCGGTTGATATCCAGAAATCACCACGATCAAGACGGGCCAACAGATCATTTTTACCATTAGGGCTGTTTATTTCTTCTTCCCCCCAGTTCCACATATTGTTGAATTCCCGTTTCTCAATATCGGGGATACAGTAAAAAAGCTCCTCTGTAAAACCTTGGAAATTATAGAAATTCTGATATGCTGCGTTAGGGTCAACATTGGTTGTTGGTGCCTTATCTAAATATTTTTTACAAGAGAATGATCCCGATAATACCAGGAAAGAAATTCCGCAAATAACAATTGCACGTATATATTTTTTCATCGTCTTAATGTTTTATAATCGTTATAAAGATATCCTCATGCCGATGTTGTAACGCCTTACGGTTGGGTACGCGTTGTTTACATTAGTGCCACCGGCGGCGTTGGATTCCCGGTCATCAGGCATACGCGACCACATCCAAAGGTTGTTACCGTTAACAAATACCCGAAGTGAGTTTACACCTACCTTCTTAACTGCGCCACCTGTAAATGTGTAAGAAAACTCCGCGTTTTTTAAGCGTATATAGGAACCATCATACATAAAACTTTCGCCCAGATAGGAACCGTTTGGATAAGTGTATAAACGTGGTATTTGAGAATCTGCACTGGTATTATTTTGCGACCAGTAACTACCTACATTGTAGGCGGCATTACGATAAGTACGAGTAAAGCTCTCCTGATTAATATACCGCGATACGTTATTAACCCCATAAAGCTGGAAGAAGCCGCTAAATCCTTTATAGTCAAATCCAAACGAAGCACTTAGGGTATGTTGCGGATTACCGGAGTAACCGTATGGCACGCCGTCATAATCAATTACGCCATCACCGTCATAATCGACAATATTTAAACCGCCGGGTATTTTAGTGTCATTGTTAACGTATGGTGCAGTACCATATACATCGTCCCATGTGTTATAATATCCGTTAGATATGTAAGAGTTGGCTTGTCCGTTGGCATAACCTGCCTTATTAAGATAGGCCTGGCGCAAAGCCGGATCGTCCGCGTAGATGATTTTGTCCTTGGCATAGGTCAAGTTGGCATTCATCCATATACGGGTTGATTTGGAAACATTTTTACTGAACCGCAATTCCACCTCGTAACCATTCGCACGTACACGGCCGAGGTTGGCGTTTGGCGGCGGAAAACCAAAGTAAGACGGCACGGCCCTGCTACCGCCCTGAATGATGATATCGGTACGATAATCCTGAAATACTTCCACGCTGCCGGCAAGTAAGCCTTTAAAAATGGCGAAGTCGATACCTAAGTTCTTTTTCGTTACGGTTTCCCAATGTATGTTAGGGTTACCCAGCTTGGTTTGCCTGTACCAGGTATATGGGCTGGTTTCTGCCGCCCCGGGGAAGATACCCATTTTAGCGGCGTTGCTGTAGGCCCATTCCGTCATATATAAAAATCTGCCTACCCCACCGTCGTCACCTATTTGTCCATAAGAAGCTCGTACCTTCAACATATCCAGCCATTTTAACTTCTTCATGAACTTCTCTTCGCTTACCAGCCAGCCAATAGCACCCGATGAAAAGAAGCCAAAACGATACTCAGGAGCAAACCGTTCAGAACCGTTGTAAGCACCATTATACTCAGCGAAATACCTGTTTTGATAGTTGTAAGTACTACGGAAGATCCAGTCTTCGCGGTAACTAGGCAGACCGCTTCCAGCGGCTCCCTGGCTGCGCATAAAGTTTCCCATTAAGGAAACACTATGATCCTTCGCGAAGGTTCTGCTGTAGTTCAGTTGCATCTGATAATTTAGGTTCCGGTTAGTAAAACCGTCATCCATGCTACCGCCGGAAGCATTCCAGCTTAGTGTTGGCACCCAATCAAAATTGGTATTGGTATCATACAGATATTTATATACAGGGATGCCGGTGAGCGGATCAACATATTTACGGGTAACGTCCGCACCATCATTAATACCTCGTCCGGTCTCGCGAAAACGATAATCCCAGGCCAGAGTGCCCTGAAATTTTAATCCTTTTACCAGAAAGCCCAAATCCTGCTGTAATACAAAATCAGTATACATGCGGGTATCCGTACGCTGCAGCACACCTGCAGTGGCCAGTTCCTTAGCCGGGTTGGGTGTTTCCACTTCTGCTATCGGATAATATCCCCACGAGCCATCTGAATAGCGGGGATAAAAAACGTCCCCGGCCATATAATATGCACCCGACATGTATGAGCTCACATTGTCTGCATTTACACCTGCCGGAGAAGTTCTTACACCGTATGACCCTGAAAGATTCGCCTTGAATACGGTGGTTTTGGTCAATTGAAAATCCAGGTTAACCCTTGAGTTAAGCCTGTTATATTCAAATTTTGGGGAG
This sequence comes from uncultured Mucilaginibacter sp., assembly GCA_946479225.1. The sequence continues at coordinate 15,153 of CAMLFI010000009.1, forward strand.
TAGCCCCTGCCGATATCGATGGTTTTAAAAAGGTCGCCTTCATGCACGTAATCCAGGTTCGTAAAATATTTAACCAATTTGGTGCCACCGGATATATTTACATTCGGATTCGTTGACAGCGCGTAATCTTTAAAAAGGTAATCCAGCCAGTCGATATTAGGATAGCGTTCCTTTTGCTCCTGCGTAGTTTGGTTGCGGTATTGATTGATAATGGCCTGGGGTGTAATAAATGCCCAGACTCCCGGATTTGTACCTAATTCATACTCCACGATTTGGTTTTTAAGCTGCAAGGCATCATAAGCGTCATACTTATCGGGTAGTCTGGAAATCGTCTTTGCGGTGGTGTTGATGTTGACATCTATTTTGGCTGATCCCTCCTGCCCGCGTTTGGTCGTAATAAGTATAACGCCGTTTGCTCCTTTTACCCCAAATACTGCTGTTGCTGACGCATCTTTAAGTACAGAAATAGTTGCTACCGAATTGATATCAATATCATTCAGGGAGCGTTCAATATTATCTACCAATACCAAAGGCGAACTGTTGTTCCATGATGTCTGGCCACGGATGAGAATGTTGGGGTTTTCCTCTCCGGGCATACCCGTGGTGGCTGTTGTTACAAGCCCCGGTATATTGCCGGTTAAAGCAGCGCCCAAACTGGTTACCCCGCCAGTGCGCTCCAAAACTTTGCCGGATACCTGAGAAATGGCACCAACGACGCTTTCTTTTTTCTGCTGACCATAGCCCACCACGATAACTTCGCTCAGGCTGTTGGAGGCTACGGTTAAACCTATGGTCATCGCTCTCTCCGTACCCACCGTTTTCTCGACCGCATCATATCCCAAAAATGTGAATACCAGCACGGCATCCGCATTGGGCACGCTGATCCTGAATATCCCGTTAAAATCAGTCGCGACAGCTACGTCTGTTCCCTTTAATTTCACGGTAACGCCTGGCAGCGGTTCGCGCGTCTTATCATCCACAACTTTACCTGTTATGGATATGTCGGCAACCGCCATCTTATTGGCTATCGCCGTTTCAGCGGGTTTAATAACAATGACATCTTCAGTGCCCTCATAAGTTAAGTTAAGTGGTTTAAACAACTGGTCCAATACCTCGAACAGTCTTTTTTTATCCCCGCTGACGTTGACTTTTTGTTTAACATCGACCAACTGATCACTGTAAAAAAAACTAATTCCGGATAATCGCTCTATATGCGACAATACCTTTTCGAGTTCAACATTGGATTGATTAATGCTAACTGTTTGTTGCAATACAACCTGCGCCTTACCGTCCTTTGCAAGGGACGACCCGATTAAGGATAATAGGAAGGCGAGTTGTAAAAAAGTAATCCTCATAATCGTTATAAGTAGAGGTTTTATTTTCATACATTTGGTTTATGGTTGATAATTTCATGAATTATTAAGCAAAAAAAGTCCGGTGACACCTGTAAATGGTGTTTTAATGCGTGTGAGAACCATTATGGGACTTATTTATTTTTTCGACGGCAGTAATGTAAATACTGCCGTTTTTTTTGACTATGTATTTTGTTTTGTCATATTCGTTAGGTTAAGGTTGATAATAATTGGTTAACTGGTTTATATAATTACGATACGGCCGCCATCTATCTCAAACCTGGCATTTATGGCCTTACATATAAATTTAATCTTCTCATTAAGCATCAGATCGCTCAGATCGCCCGATACGGTTATATTGCCATATTTGGCCCTGTTGTAAATAATGTTAACCTGATAAGCCTGCTCGAACCGTTCAACAATTACAGACAGGGGCGTTTCCTTGAAAAAGAAAAGCTTATTTGCAGACACGGCCGATAACATAAGCGGACGCATAATTGTATCGGTTTTAAATTGTGAACTTGACGTTAAAAACGTTGCTTGCTGGTTTGGAGTTAACATTACCCATGTTTCTCTCTTTTTTTTATCGGGGTCATACACTAAAACTTTACCAGTATGTACAACAACTTTAAATGCAAGGTTTGCCGTTGCTCTTACGGTAAAGCTTGTGCCCAACACCTTCGTTATTAAATGCTTGGTACGTACAAGAAATGGTCTTCTTGCATTTTTGAGCACTTCAAAAAAAGCCTCGCCTTCTAAAAAAACATCCCTGTGTGAAGCATCAAATATCTTAGGATACGTTAAACTGGAACCTGGCGATAAAATAGCTATGCTCCCATCATTAAGTTCCACCAGCGCCCTTTCCTTTCCTTCGTTGTGGATTTTGGTAACATCGTTTAAAAAAACACTGTCAGGTGAAGCGTCATAGCTGATACGTTTTTCAACAGGAGATTTTAGGTAAAAATAACTCAATCCTGCTATACATAAAATGAGCAAAGATGCCGCTATATTATACCATGTAAAAATGCGGTTAATGTGATAAGGTTTAGGTATTATTTCTTCATGCCTAATAGAACGTTCTTTAACGTATTCAATAATATTGGATACATCATCGTCACTGAGCTGTTTTTCGTTAGGTACTACAGTTATAGCCAACAAAATATTCCTGGCGTTTTCCAGACGAGTTACGCGGTCCGGATTTTGTGTTATCCAGGTATCCCAAAATTCGGAACTTGCTAGATCAGGTCCAAGCACCCACCCGATAAAGAAATCGTCGCTAATGAAGTCTTCAACCTCATATTCCTGGTAACTTTTCATTAATTTATAATTGGCTTATACATGTAAAAGACAGACAACAACAAAATCTACCCTATTTAACTAACTTTTTTTTTAAAAATTTCACGCCAGATAGTTACCAATACCGCCTATTCTGTTCTAAAAAATAAACAAGGCCAACGTTATAAGTGTATTGGCAAATAAAACCAACCTACCAAAAACGGTAACGCAGGGCTCTTCATGTCCCCAATCGCGATGATTTCGTTTCAAACCAAACAATGAATACCAGTTGTTATCTGCCAGAAAATTAATGCAATCTCAAATGCCTCCTGTTTACACTGCTAAAAACAATCGGCAATGTAAACAGTGGGCTGATTGCTTCTAGTAGCGCGAATAAGACCCGAACCGTTTTAACTGAAACCTTGTAATGCTGTCAAAACATTCAGATTTCCTATTAGCCGGTTCGAATTAAGACCAATCTGAGGAGCGATGAAAATCAACAATTTAACCCCACTCTGGCGAGCGAGGTTTTTTGTTTCTCACACATTTTTGAAGTTTTTAAAGGTATTTATAAAGTTGCGCTGCAACCCAAGACGAATACGGCTTTTAAACTTGGTGTCATTATTCTATCAGTCCATAGCAATTATATAGAAAGGTTGAGGCGACTCTTTTATTAACAAACTAAGATT
>CAMLFI010000010.1 GCA_946479225.1 uncultured Mucilaginibacter sp.
GTCCGAAGGATATGGCTGATGAACTATCGGCTAATTTTGCGGATGTTGTTGTGGGTGTGGATGCCTTTGCTTTTACCTTGGTTCCGACAGCATTATTTAGTACCGACAAGGTTGACAGTTTCGCCCGTTTTTTAGATGTTAAACAAGGGGAAAAGGTTTTAGCCCAGCAGCTTGAAACCAACAATTATATAGTTTATAAAACCACCGACAAGGCTGTTAAGGCGATTGAAAAATTTGACCTTGATCGATGCGTTTACAGCAGCAAAGGCTGGATAAATGCCATCGCAAACAGCACCCCTGCCGACACAACAATATATATAAACATTGAACAGGGCGCTGCCGAGTTTTTATATTTCAAAAATGGTAAAATAAGGCTCTACAACACTTTTCAATATAACACGGCTGACGACCTTGCTTACACCGCCGCTTTAGTTTTAAAGGAAACAGGGCTTGAGCAGACCGCTGTACAACTATCTTTAAGCGGAACAGTCCAAAATGAAGAGCACAAAGCCCGCCTTGCCGAATTTTTCCCTGCGGTAGAGGTAAATACCATAAAAACAGCCGAATTGCCGGAAGAACTGAATTCTGCCGGGCTGCTTAAATTATCCGCACTGCTGCTATGCGTATCATCGGAGGCACGTTAAAAGGGCTGCGCTTAAATCCGCCCAAAAACTTACCGGTACGCCCTACCACTGATCTGGCTAAAGAAGCGCTGTTTAATATCCTGCAAAACCAAATAGAATTTGATAACATAAAAGTGCTCGACCTGTTTAGCGGGACCGGCAATATCGCTTTTGAATTTGCCTCCCGTCGGGCTGAACAAGTTGTATCGGTTGACAGAAGCATTCATTGCATCCATTATATAAAAGATACAGCAAGGCAGCATCAGCTTAACAATATAAAAACCTTTAAAGCCGATGTTTTCAAATATCTTGAACTGGAAACTGAAAAATACGACCTGATCTTCGCTGACCCGCCGTATGATCTGAACCGCATACCCGAGATCCCCAAAACTGTATTTGAAAAGAATTTATTGCTGCCGGATGGCCTGTTGATAGTAGAGCATCAATCTATGCAGAATTTAACTAATCATCCAAATTTTTTGGAGCAGCGCAAGTATGGGCACTCCTCGTTTTCCTTTTTTAAACAGCATAAAAAATCGTAGCCAAATACCTATAAGTTGTAACTTTACTTAAAATACTCAATTGATGAAAATAGCCCTCTTTCCGGGATCATTTGATCCGGTTACCAAAGCCCATGTTGACATTGTTAAACGCTCGGTAGGATTATTTGATAAAGTGTATATAGGCATTGGCGATAACAGCTCAAAAAAGGGATTGTTATCAATTGAAAAACGCGAGCTAATGTTACGCGCTATATTTGAAACCGAACCAAAAATACATATTGTAGCTTACAATGGCCTTACGGTAGATTTTTGCAAAAGCATTGGAGCGGAATACATGATACGTGGTATCCGTACGGTATCAGATTTTGAGTACGAAAAAGCCATCGCCCAAATGAACCATGCACTTGCGCCCGATATTGAGAGTATATTTATAGTAAGCAAGCCAGGTTATTCTTCCATCAGTTCAACCATAGTACGCGAAATTTTGCGCTATAACGGCGATGTAAGCCAATTTATCCCAAAAGAGGCTATTGCCTTTCTTTGATCAGATCAACGCACTCCAGCACCTCAATTATTGACGGAAAAGTATTTGAAAGTATAGGAGCTATATCGTCTTTCTTAAACCAGCGCACATCTGTTATCCCTTCTTCAATCTGCGGTTTAAGTTTATTTTGACCTTTGCATTTCATGCTGTACCACCAGGTTTTCTTTAATACTACTTCGCCCTTTGCAATGTAAACGTGGTAGGTTTTACATATTTTATCCTCAAGCTTGCTAACAGTTATACTACATTCTTCTTCAACCTCGCGCACAGCAGCTTCTTTAACGGTTTCGTCTTTTTCTATTTTGCCCTTAGGCAGGTCCCATTTATCATTGCGATAAATAAATAACAAAGCCTTTTTCTCGTTTTTTACCAGGCCACCGGCTGCTTTTATCAGCGGTACGCTTTGTTTTACAAGTTTAAGAAAAGCCTTAGCATCAATGCATAACACATAAAACTTGCTGCTTTTGTGCGCCAATATCCAGGTGTAAATTATTTTCAGATCAAAAGTCTGGCTGTCAATTTGTTGATAGTTATCCACAGCTTCGGGGGGCGTTTCTGTTAATAAGATAACTTTTTCGTTAATATAAATTCTGTATTTTTGAGCCATGTTTAATACCAGTGATACTGAACAACAAGTAGCGGAGTTCCTGCTGCAAATTAAAGCAATTAAATTACAACCTAATAATCCTTTTACATGGGCTTCGGGCTGGAAGTCGCCTATTTATTGCGATAACCGCATCACCCTTTCTCATCCCACTGTGCGCACTTATATAAGGCAGCAGTTATCAAAAGCTATACAGGAAAAATTTGGCTCGGTGGGCTGCATAGCTGGTGTTGCTACGGCAGGCATACCCCAGGGTGCCTTAGTTGCCCAGGAGCTTGGCTTGCCTTTTATCTATGTTAGAGCAAAAGCTAAGGAACATGGCCGGGGTAATATGATAGAAGGTGATGATAGCACGATAGGTAAACGTGTTGTTGTTATTGAAGACCTTATATCAACCGGGCAAAGCAGCCTGCAGGCAGTAACAGCTTTACGCGATGCAGGATATGATGTAGCCGGCCTTGCAGCTATTTTCACCTATGGGTTTGATGTAGCCGCCGAAAATTTTAAAAACGCTAATTGCCCTTACATAACCCTTTCTAATTACACTGCCCTTATAAATTATGCAGAGGAGCATCAGTATATTACCCGTAAGGATGTTGATATGCTAAGATCCTGGAGAGAATCCCCTTCAACATGGGGTTTATAAAACGGATATTATGAGTTCTTTTAAAAGCACCGTTACTATTGATCGCCCTGCGGAGGAAATTTTTAATTTTTTAGCAGACTTTAATAATCATCAGGCTTTAATGCCAAACAATGTGATTAATTGGTCGTCGGGCTATGACGATGCGTATTTTGAGGTACCGAATATGTTGAAGCTTAGCTTAAAGATAGTTGGGCGTAAACCAAACACTTACATTGAAATTTCGCCGGTGGAAAAGCCGCCTTTTCCCGTAAAGTTAGATTGGGAAATAAAAAGCGGTAATGATACAAGTGAAGTCACTTTTACCATTACCGCTGAGTTGAATATGATGATGAAAATGATGGCGTCGGGTCCATTGCAAAAATTGGCCGAACATCAGACACAGGCGTTGGTTGGCCTGCTTAAGTGACCACTATATTCTTTGTTTTGATTCGCTTATTTTGCCGGCAAGTACCAAAATATTGACAATTACAAGGCCTAAAATCACTGCTCCCATTGCTACCATAACTTAACTTTATTTATAACTGGTTTATAACTTGTTTATTATTAGACAAAACGCGTGCCTGAGTATAAAACTCAAAAAAACAACCCTTTTTTATTAAATAACAACATTTTTACGTTAAGCTGATAATTGCATTGGGCAAATCATTCCTCAAAGTAGAAATCCAGGTTCAAAATTGGCGTTTTAATTACCCATTAATACGCAATTTAATTCAATTGGTTTAACCCAATTTTAACTGTATTTTTGCCGCAAATACAAGGTGCAGCATGATTACAGTATCCAATCTATCGTTACGCTACGGAAAGCGTACATTATTCGAAGATGTCAACTTAAAATTTACCCCCGGCAATTGCTACGGCATTATTGGTGCTAATGGCGCGGGTAAATCAACTTTCTTAAAAATATTATCAGGGGATATTGACCCAACAAGCGGCTCGGTTAGTTTTACCCCCGGCGAACGTATGGCTGTGCTAAGCCAAAATCACTATGCTTTTGATGAATTTACCGTATTAGAAACGGTAATGATGGGCCATAAGGAGATGTATGCGGTGATGAAGGAAAAAGATGCCATTTACCTGAAAGAGAATTTTAGCGACGCAGATGGCGAACGGGCAGGCGAGTTGGAAAACCTTTTTGCTGAGATGGACGGATGGAATGCTGAAAGTAATGCAGCTACCCTTTTAAGCAACCTGGGCATAAAGGAAGAATTCCATTATAGCTTGGTAAAGGATCTGGATAACACTCAAAAAGTACGCGTGTTATTAGCACAGGCCCTTTTCGGCAAACCAGACATATTGTTGTTGGATGAGCCTACCAACGACCTTGACATACACACTGTTAGTTGGCTGGAAGATTTTTTGGCCGGTTATGAAGCCATTGTTTTGGTGGTATCGCACGACAGGCACTTTTTGGATACTGTTTGTACCCATGTGGTTGATATCGACTTCGGCAAAATGACTATTTATACTGGTAATTATTCATTCTGGTATGAATCAAGTCAGTTGGCCCTGAAACAACGTAGCGACCAAAACAAGAAAACCGAAGATAAGGTAAAAGAGTTGCAGGAATTTATCCGCCGCTTTAGCGCCAATGCTTCTAAATCAAAACAAGCCACCAGCCGTAAAAAAGCGCTGGAAAAGATAGATATTACTGAGATACAGGCATCAAACCGCAAATACCCGGGAATTATATTTAATAACCTGGGCCGCGAAGCAGGAGATCAGATATTACAGGTTGAAAAACTAAGTAAAAGCCTTAATGGTGAACCGTTATTTGCCAATATTAACTTTATGGTGAATAAAGGCGACAAGATAGCCATACTGAGCCAAAACAGTTTGGCCACTACAGCGCTATATAGTATTTTAACCGGTCGTGATAAAGATTTTAAAGGCGATTTTAAATGGGGAGTAACTATTAATATTGCCGACATCCCGATGGATAACGCCGAATATTTTGCCGGTAAAAATGATAACCTGATTGATTGGCTGCGCGAATATTCACCCGGCGAGAAAGACGATCAGTTTATTCGTGGCTTTTTGGGCCGGATGCTATTTTCGGGCGAGGAAGTATTGAAAAAAAGCAGTGTATTGTCCGGCGGCGAAAAAATGCGCTGTATGTTTAGTCGCATGATGCTGCAGGGAGCCAATTTGCTGATGTTTGACGAACCCACCAATCACCTTGACCTGGAATCTATCACCGCGTTAAACAACGGCATGAAGGACTTTAGAGGCACCATGTTGTTCACCTCACGAGATCATGAGCTGGTAGAAACCGTTGCTAACCGTATTATTGAGCTTACCCCGGGCGGCGTAATTGATAAGCTGATGACGTATGATGAGTATATAACCAGCGATGCAGTGCAGAAGCAAAGGGAAGAGCTTTATGCGATGGTGTAATAGCTTCAATTAAAATATTGCTATAAAACTAAATACGCCCCACTAATCAGGGCGTATTTTTTGTATCAACCGATTGTTTGTGTTGGTAAACTATGGTAACACCATCGATATCTTTTTTCTGTAAAAATGTCCGCAATTTTTTATCATAAGTGATCAAAAGCGTGTCATTAGTCCTCCACGTTAGTTCCACGCACGTCGGGCTAAGCCATGTCCGTCCATGGTCATCGTCAACTACAAATGTATTTCCGTTAGCTGACTTGTCAAACTCAGTATCATAATCGACAATACTTAGTTGGTAGGAGTCCGCTACAGTTGCGCCTGCCCCCTTTAAAAATAGGATTGCCTTTTTAGTGTGTGCATTATTGGGTTTATCCTTAATCAAACTATTAATAGAATCCCCTAAATCAAGACAGCCGGGCAACGCGACTATCAACCCTACTACAGACATTAACCAAAAAAAACGAAGTGTTTTAATAAACATAATTATATAAAACTACGATTTTATCAATTACTAAACGAGGCTCTACGCGATTCCACGACGGCTACGGGGTTCACGAGTGGCTCTACACAATTCCACGGTGGCTCAGGGTCGCTCACCCCCGGCTCAGGGTGGCTCAGGGTGGCTCACCCCGGCTCTGAGCCACCCCCTTCCCTTATAAAATACAATTGTAATTAAAATAGTAGCTTTACCCCGTTTAATTTATCCCCTAAAAATGACTATTTCCGATTGCTGCCAATTGTGCAAATCAACTACTAATACTTCTATCTACGCCGTTCCACCCGCCAATCATCCTGATAATGAAATTACCATTTGTGGTGCTTGTCTTACCCAAATAGCAAAAAGTGCAGAAACTGATGCTAACTACTGGCGTTTTTTAACAGAAGCTATGTGGAGCGAGGTACCCGCTGTGCAGGTTATTGCCTGGCGTATGCTTTCGCGTTTAAAAAATGAGGCCTGGGCGGCGGACAACTTAGACATGCTTTACCTGGATGAAGAAACCCAATCGTGGGCCAAAGCAGCAAACGACGATGACGTGCCCGCAGTTACGGATGATGTACATCGCGATAGCCTGGGTGCTCAATTATTTACAGGCGATACTGTAGTGCTCACCCGTTCATTAGATGTAAAAGGCAGTTCATTAAATGCAAAAATGGGCACGGTTGTTAAAAATATCCGCATAGTAGCCAACAATACCGACCACATAGAAGGCAAAATAGAGGGGCAACAGATTGTTATTTTGACCAAATATCTGCGCAAACAAAAAAATTAAGAGTTCAAGGGTAAATACTTTGCTTTATTGGCTTGTATTTCAAAACATTAAAGTGCTTCCGCTGTCATAAGGTGTATGAGGCAGCTATTGTGTGTTTATGCGTTTTTGATTCTGTTTTGTTCCTGCGAAGACAAACCAACTTTTGTTTATACTACCCCTATAGCGCATCAAGTAGATACGTCTGCTGTTAAACCCACCGTCCTTTCAGCGCCGTTAAAACCTGATAGTGCAGGTTTTGCAACGCGTATAGCTACCGGTCATTTAACACCCGCCGAGTTGATAAGATACGCCGAAACATTAAAGGGTATTCCATATCTGTATGGCTCCAGTGATCCTAAAAATGGATTTGATTGCTCGGGCTATATTACTTATGTATTTAATCATTTTGGTGTTGCGGTGCCCCGGCAATCTGTCGGGTTTACCCACATAAACCGCCGGATAGAACTAAAAGATGCTAAAACCGGCGATCTGATACTATTTACCGGTACTGATAGTACAATAAAAATTGTGGGGCATATGGGCATTTTAGTGGTGCACCCCGGCAAAGAAATTTCATTTCTGCATTCTACCTCAGGAAAGGACTACGGTGTAACTGAAACACCCCTAAATGCATACTACCAGGGGCGCTATTTGCATACCATCAGGATCTTTCCCCAAAATGACAAGTAGCATCTATTTAGGCAGTTTCTGCCCCTTCTCCAGCATATCTAAAGTCTGAGCAATGCGCTCTATTCGGGTTTCTTCCTTTTTAGCAGAATAAATATAACTTATAAATGCCCTTTGATCTGTATCGCTGCATTTCAAAAAGTTGCAATAAGCCTGTTCGTTATCCTGAAGACACAATAGAAGTTCTTCCGGAATATCAGCGGGAGCATCATCAGCATATAAAAGCACGTGTACCCAGTCGCCTTCTTCCTTTTCAATTTTCTTCCTAATCTCTGCCCTAACAGGTAGAAACAATTCTCCGCTGCTCATAGGCATTAATCGATAACTTTTTAGTTCAAAACCGTCAATAGATCCTTTCACCTGTATCCACCCAAAAGGGGTCTTTTTTTTGCGCACTGTTTCCGGCAGAACTGCGTAAGTCCAGCCTCCCTTCCCTGGATATTTTTTGAGTAAAAACTTATCGTTGACCAGTAGGTTTTCGGCTTGCATTTTAATACTGAACTAACATTATATCTTTGCCATGAAGTTATAAACTATTTACTTAATGAACACGCATAAATTTTCGGAGGAGTTGTTTTTAAAAGTGCCAATTGTAGGCATAGTACGTGGCATGCCTTTTAACACGATAAAGAATATTCTTTCAGTTTACGCCGATGCGGGGCTTACCACTATAGAAATAACAATGAACACCGACGGCGCTGTTAAAATGATAGAATTTATTGCTGCTAACTTTGGCGGTAAACTTAACATTGGTGCCGGAACAGTTTGTACACAGGCCGAGCTTGATAGCGCACTAAACGCCGGGGCACAGTTTATTGTTACACCTGTTGTAAACCAAAAAATAATCGAGGGGTCTGTAAAAGCCGGGGTACCTATATTTCCGGGAGCTTTTACGCCAACCGAGATTTACAACGCCTGGGAAATGGGCGCCTATATGGTTAAAGTATTCCCGGCTGCACTAGTAGGCCCTGCGTATATTAAAGAGGTAAAAGCGCCGCTTAATAAGATAAAGTTAGTGCCAACAGGAGGTATTACGCTGGAGAATATTGACACCTATCAAAAAGCGGGTGCAGATGGCTACGGAATGGCTGGTGCATTGTTTGATAAAAAATTAATAGAACAAGAAAACTGGACCGGTCTTAAAGACCACCTCCGGCAATTTGCGCAGAAATTTGCTTAAAAAGCTTCCCTTAATTAGTTCTTATTGCCTCAACTGGGTCGAGCTTGGAAGCAAACCAGGCGGGTACAATTCCGGATATAACCCCTATGGTCACAGAAACTAATATACCAAATCTGATATTTTTGAAATAAAGTACTATGGTAAAATCGGCAAGCCATTTAACCAACAGCGTGCCGCCATAAACCATTAATATCCCAATGATACCTCCTAGTAAACAAAGTATAACTGATTCGATAAGAAACTGTAACAGGATAAAATAGTTTTTAGCGCCAAGCGATTTTTGAATACCAATAATATTGGTTCGTTCTTTTACCGACACGAACATTATATTGGCTATACCAAACCCACCAACCAGGATTGAGAATATGCCAATAAAGAAACCAGCCGTATTGATTACATCAAAAACAATATCCAACTGCGCGGTAAGCATCGTACTTTCGTTTAAAGAGAAATTATCATCCTGACCGGGTTTTAAGCTACGGATAGAACGCATAAGGCCGTGCAGTTCGCCAACCACCTCTTCCACCGGGATACCTTCTTTACCTTTTACTACTACCGATGGATTATATTTTTCAGCCTGTACATCAATAACATTACGTGCAAAATTAAGCGGTAGCAAAACCTGTTTATCGCTTGATATGCCCAACATATCATCACCTTCTTTGGAAAAGACACCGATAATAGTAACATATCTGCCCATTACCTTTATTTTCTTTCCTATCCCATTACCTCCCGGAAAAAGATTTTCAGCTATATCATTACCAACAACGGCTACAGGTGCACCAGTTCTTGATTCCATTTCAGTAAAGTACCGTCCCTCTTGCAAATCAAAATTCCAGGTTTTATCATGATCATGCGACGTGGCATAGATCTGAGCGCCCTCAATGGAGTTGCTGTTATACTTAATGGTACGATTAGCAATACTCACCTCATATGAAATTGCTTCGGCAGTTTGGCTGCGTCGCTCTAACTCATTAAAATCCTTTAGTTTTGATACCGGGCGCTGCATATACTTCCACCAGGGAAACTGGCCGTCTGATACCCAAGGCCATTTTTCAACATACACACTGTTACTGCCTAACTTATCAACGCTGGTTTGCAGGTTATCCCGTAATGTGTCAACGCCTGACCGTACAGTTATAATAGTAAAAATACCAATGGTAACCCCCAGCAAGGATAACATTGTACGTAAGCGGTTTTGCCTGAGGGCATCAAACGCAAACAAAAAGCTTTCCCTGAAGAGTTTTAAAAATATCATATATACCTGTTTATGCTGCTGTTGTAATGATTTTAAACGTTTTTAAACCTAATGCCAAAAATGGTGTTATATATTAGATGTTGTAAGTGGTATTAAGTTACACTATTTATTGGTTAAGCCCTAAAAAAAATTGACAAGCGTAAACGGGTGTAATCTAATAATATAATAGTTGCAATCACAGCATTCCATAAATATATTTGTACATTTGCGCCCTGAAAAATTCCTATTTATATAACAATGAAGTTATCTCAATTTAAATTCAATCTACCCGAATCACTCATTGCCCACACCCCTTCGCAAGAGCGTGATGAGGCCCGTTTAATGGTTTTACACCGCGATTCTGGTAAAATTGAGCATAAAGTTTTTAAAGACGTACTTGATTATTTCGACGATAAGGACGTAATGATCCTTAACAATACAAAAGTATTTCCGGCCCGTATGTACGGCAACAAAGAAAAAACCGGCGCTACTATTGAAGTTTTTTTACTGAGGGAGCTTAATAAAGAATTGCGCCTGTGGGATGTATTGGTTGATCCGGCCCGTAAAATACGCGTAGGTAACAAGCTTTATTTTGGTGATGACGACCTGCTTATTGCAGAAGTTGTTGACAACACCACATCACGTGGTCGTACTATACGCTTTTTATTTGATGGTACAGATGAAGAGTTTCGCCGCAATGTGGAAATATTGGGCGAAACACCGCTGCCAAAATATATTAAACGCAAAGCTACATCTGAAGATAAAGAACGCTACCAAACTATTTATGCCAAACATGAAGGTGCAGTTGCAGCTCCAACAGCAGGTTTGCACTTTAGCCGCGAATTAATGAAGCGCCTTGAATTAAAAGGTGTTGAATTTGCAGAGGTAACTCTACACGTTGGCTTGGGCACTTTCCGTCCGGTTGAGGTAGAGGATCTTACCAAGCACAAAATGGACTCAGAACAAATAATTATAGAAGCTAAACAAGCTGACATTGTTAACAGAGCCATTGAGCGTAAAAGACGCGTCTGCGCCGTAGGTACTACCAGTATGCGTGCCATCGAGTCGGCAGTTTCTGCTGGTAAAATGTTAAAACCAATTAACGATTGGACCAGCAAATTTATCTTCCCTCCGTATGAATTTAGCATAGCTAATTCCATGATCACCAATTTCCATACACCTGAATCAACATTGTTGATGATGATATCTGCATTTGGCGGTTATGAACATGTTATGAATGCTTACGAAGTAGCTATAAAAGAAAAATATCGTTTTTACAGCTATGGCGACGCCATGCTGATCATCTAATTGGCGAGGTGAGACACATAAAATTAGAGATGTGAGATTGGCAACAGTCTCACATTTTTTATTTACCGGTAATATGTCCATCTTTATAGCAATATAGTATGTCTCACATCTCCAATTCAACTTCTGATATCTCATTAAAAAAATACGCAATTATAGTGGCGGGTGGTTCGGGTACCCGGATGGGATCAATCGTTCCAAAACAATTTCTTTCCGTAAATGGCCTGCCGGTTTTAATGCATACTTTGCTGGCGTTTTACAACAGCGCATCAAAACCTGAAGTTATTTTAGCACTGAATGCGGATTTTCATGATTATTGGAGACAGTTGTGCAATACCCATAACTTTGATGTACCACATACTTTGGTTGTAGGCGGAGAAACACGCTTTCACTCTGTTAAGACAGCCTTTGAAACAATTACTGATACCGAGAGCCTTATAGCGGTACACGATGCCGTACGCCCTCTTATATTAAGTTCGTTAATAGATGCGGCATATATGCAAGCTGCTGATAAAGGGAATGCAATAGTTGCTGTTAAATGTCGTGATTCTGTTAGGCAGATAAAACGGGATACATCGTCGAGTTTGAAACGCGACGAGATCTTTCTTGTACAAACGCCACAAACATTTCAATACGCGCAATTAAAAACAGCTTATTTGCAAGCTTATGAAAACACGTTTACTGATGATGCGAGTGTTGTAGAATCTGCAGGATTTAATATACACCTTATTGAAGGCGATCATCAAAACATCAAGATAACCTTTCCTGAAGATATAGCGATAGCTGAATTGCTGTTAAAAAACCGCAGTGGCGTTAATTTTTAGTGTTTTTGGGATAATCGTAATAAATTAATTTTCCGCTGTTTGAAGTAACAGATGCCCATACTCTTATATCAAACTCCATAATAGCCACAGCACAGGTTGGCACATCTTGTGCTGCTCCGCTAAAATAGTAAAGTAATTCTCCCAGACCGGGATTGTGCCCAACCAAACCAATGCAGTCTAAATTATCAGGCAGTTCTGATACTATCTCAACCAGGTCATCTCTATCCGCCTCATAAATTCCCTTTATCTCTTCGGCGGCAGGTAAATTCAAATGCTGCGAAAAGATATTCGCTGTACTTATCGTCCTCAATGCCGGACTAGACACCAACATTTGCGGAACGTGACCACTCTCGTTTAAACGCCCCGCCATAATTGCTGCATCGTGTATCCCGCTGTGTGTCAGTGATCTTTCAAAATCAACATAACCACTCTCGTGCGTTGCTTTGGCATGCCTGATAATGACGAGCTTCTTCATAATTATATTATTTGATAAGATATCCTAAACCAAGTGAGAATACTCTATTCTTTACAACACTTGTACCGCTATCTTGTTGGGATAGCGACGCGATATTATTTAGTCCCAACGAATACCCAACGTTAAATACCAGGCGATTCCGCAGTTCAAAACCTGTCGAAAAATAAAGGCCGGCATCAAATTTTTTAACATCGTTCTCATTGCCGTATTTTATTATATCTGATGTATAGCTACCCGGAGTTTCATAGTTAAGATAGCCCTTCCAACCCGTAGCAGCATACCCCCCTGCCCCTATAAAAAATATACCTGTATTGCTAAATGTAAATTTCCTGAGGAGGCTTACAGGCATTTCAAAATAGGTTAAATGTGTACTGGTAGTTAGCGCGTCATCATAAACAACTGAGCCTTTATTGGCGATACCCAAGCCAACACTTAACCAAAAATCATTTTTTAAAGGTACCTGCCCGAATCCGTAAACGCTAAACGTTTTAACACTACTACCGGTAGTACGTACAATTGAGCTTTTA
Organism: uncultured Mucilaginibacter sp.; assembly: GCA_946479225.1. Next base: position 12,800 of record CAMLFI010000010.1, read on the forward strand.
ACTTCCTGAGAAGCAAGACCACCGGCCACCCTAACACCATATAATACCTGCGCTTTCAGGGCCGAACCTGTTAAAAAAAACAGAACTATTAAAATCAAAAAGCGTTTTGCCATTATACAAATTTGAGCAATTTATTTACAATAACATCAGGCGTTATATTATGCAAACATGCATAATCTTTCCTAAAACAAGGTTTATTGCCGTATACAGAACATGGGCGGCAAACTATATCATCAGCAACAATATTTTCTTCGGATTGGCCATAACCTAAAAACCCTGCGAAGTGATGCGTAGCCCCCCAAACAGACACCGCCGGAACACCGCATAATGATGCTAAATGCATCCCGGCAGAATCCATACTCAACATCACATTTAAGTTGCTTATCAACTGCAGTTCCTGCTGCATGGTTAAACGGTTTACTGTTGACGTAACATTACCAAAAGTTTCTTCCCATTTCGCACAGATAGCTTTGTCGCGCGGCGTACCACCAAAAAGAAAGACTTTTACTTTGTATTGCTGCAACAATTCAAGCACTATTTGCATTTTTTCTTCGGGATAGGTTTTTCCTATATGTTGTGCAAATGGCGTTATGCCGATCCAGGCTTCGTTTTTTTCAGCGGACATTTGCTTTATCTCGTCGGATAAAGATCGTACTTCTCTATCCAAACTATAGTTCAATTCAATAGGAAAGCCTAGTTCGGTAAAAACATCGGCGTAACGCTGTGCGGTACGCTTTAGCGGTTTTAAAACCTTACCCGGAAAACGTGTAAGCAATTTCTTTTCCAAGCGGCCTTTATCAACAGCTTTAACCGGTATGTCGGAAAGCTTGAATAATAGGCCCAGTACGTTTGATCGTAAATTATTGTGGAGATCAGCAACCTCGGTATAAGTTGCCTTGCTTTTAAGCAGATTATAGAATTTTACAAGCCCGGGAAAACCTTTGTATTCGGTATTAAAATCAACCGCAAAATAGTTGAGCCGCGGGATATCCAAAAAAAAACTGCTAAAACCGGGCCGCGAAACAAAAGTTACGGTAAGGTCGGGATGTTGATTTAACAACGCTTTAATAACTGGTACCGTCATCGCTACATCGCCCATTGCCGAAAAGCGCATCACCAGTAAATGCCTGGGCGTTGTCATCTATTGCTTATTGTATAAAACAGGATTAAGCGTTGGATCATTATACATCTTCATTTGGCGGTACACTTTCATGTACTTATCGCCTTTTTCAATATCTTCCAATAACTCGTCAATAGCTAATGAAAGATCCTCCCGCTGCTGTAAAAGTACGCCCAGTTTTGTGTTGTTCTTTTCGCGTTGCTGTTCACTAATATTTGCGCGGGTAGCTTCCTCGCGCATATGATATATTTTTAATAAAAGAATAGAAAGCCGATCAATAGCGCCGGCAGGGCTCTCGGTATTAAAACGTGCAGAAGATTTTGGTTTGATATCCTGATACTTAGTGAAGAAATAATCATCAATAACTTCCACAATATCCGTACGATCCTGGTTTGATTTGTCTATTCTTCGCTTCCATCGCACGGCTTCCTCGGGCACTATTGATGGATTACGTATTTCATCCTCCATGTGCCATTGCGCAGTATCTATCCAGCATTTGGTATATAGCAAATTCTCTATAGTATCAGCATTGAAAGGATTTTCGGGACCATGGTCTATATCATTAAAACGATGATAATCTGTAATAACCTGTTCAAATATTTTATTGCAGTGCTTGCTAAACATATTAAAATAACAAAGCCAAAGATAAACAATTAAGCCAAGTGTACTTAAGTCTTAATGGCCTTTGATCTTTTTAATGATAGAAGTTGATGAAAATCCGCCTACAAAATCTATAGTTTTAACCTCGCCACCACTGGCAATAACCTCCTTGGCGCCCACTATATTTTCTATAGTATAATCGGAACCTTTAACTAACGTATTGGGTTGCAATTCTGTGATCAGGTTAAGCGGCGTATCATCATCAAACATTACAATCGCATCAACAAAAAATAATGAAGCCAACAACAATGCCCGGCTGTTCTCATCATTTACAGGCCTGTCGGGGCCTTTTAAGCGCTTTACTGAAGCGTCGGCATTCAAACCTATTATCAACTTGTCTCCCAGCTCTGCGGCTTTGGTGAGGTATGTAATATGCCCTGTATGCAAAAGATCAAAAACCCCATTGGTAAAAACAACCTTCTTATCCTGAAAGTGCCACATAGCGATCTTTCTTTTGAGCGATGCAATATCTGTTATTTTATCTGCTAAGGTTTTTTCTAACTGTATTCTCATCTATAAGCGTTTAATAAAGATCTTATGCATATTACATAGTATATGGCCTATGTAATATGCATACTATTTAGCCATATCGTTTAAAATCTCGTCAATAGTTGCAGAAGCGCTCCCTACCTGTCTGATTACAATAGCCGCTGCGTGGTTCGATACTTCGCACGCTTCCTCCACGCTAAAGCCAACAGCCATAAAATAAGCTATAGCAGCAAGTACAGTATCCCCTGCCCCTGTAACATCAAAAACTTTGGTAGCCTTAACCGGCAGTGATTTGTACGCCTGTTCGCTCAAAATAACCATTCCCTCCTCGGATAAAGTTACCACCAAATACTCCGTCTGAGTTTGGGCAAAAATTGTTTTTGCGGCTTCCTGAAGATCATTAATATTCTTAATTTTTTCTACTTTGGCTGCCTCAGCGAGTTCCTTACGATTAGGTTTTATAAGATATGCCCCTTTATACTTGGCATAGTTTAAACCCTTCGGATCAACAATTACTTTTTTGTGCTTTTGATTTGCCGCTTCTATCAATTTTTGCGTAAAAACCGGGGAGAATAATCCTTTGTTATAATCGGAGAGTATAACGATATCGGCAGCGTTCATGCTTTTACTAATCTTCTCTAAAAGATCATCTTCTACGACAAGATCAACCTGATCAGTAATTTCTCGGTCTATCCTCACCAATTGATGGCTGCCAGCTAATACTCTTGTTTTTACTGTCGTAGGTCGGTTACCGTCTGTTACTATACAATCAGTTACAACATTCTCTGCCAGCAATATCTCTTTTAATTGGATACCAGATGCGTCATCTCCAATTAATCCGGCCAAGACAACCTTAGCGCCTAATGAAACTAAGTTTTGGGTTACGTTGCCCGCCCCCCCCAAGGTGGTTGTTTCATTTTTTACTTTTACAACCGGAACGGGCGCCTCCGGCGAAAGCCGCGTAGCTTCGCCCCATATATAATGGTCAACCATTAAGTCGCCTATAACTAAAACAGATGGTCTGATGCCGCTATCGCGTACAGAAAGTACTTTATCCTTAAGCATTTATCGCGTTTTCAGTTAATGTTTTGGTTTTAAAAAATCGGGTTATTTCTAACAGCGAAAGCGCATTTAAACATCTTTCTTTATACAAACCTCCTTTGCGTGCGGCCAACACGCCATAGTGCATATCCTGAAATCCTTCGTTGCGGTGCGCATCCGGATTTATGGATAACCAAACCCCTTTCTCCAAAGCATATTGGTGCCAGCGCCAGTCAAGATCAAGGCGCAACGGGTTGGCATTAACTTCAATCACTACATTATTGGCGGCACAGGCATCAATTACCTTTTTATAATCAATTTTATAACCGTTACGACTTAACAACAGCCTGCCAGTTGGATGGCCCAATATGGTCGTGTAGGGATTCTCTATTGCTTTAATTAACCTGGTGGTAGCTTTATCCTCGTCCATTTTTAAATTTGAGTGGATAGAGGCTACAATAAAATCAAAGCGCTTTAATATTTCTTCAGGATAGTCTAAAGAACCATCGCCCAGAATATCCGACTCAATACCTTTGAACACATGAAACCCACTTTGGCTTTTATTAAAATAATCTATTTCCTCGTGCTGCTGTAATACCCGTTCTATACTTAAACCCTTGGCATATACAGCGCTCTTACTATGATCTGATATACCTAAATATTCCAGATTTAGGGTCAGGCGGCAATAAGCGGCCATTTCTTCAATAGTATTAACTCCATCGCTCCACGTGCTATGGTTATGTAAAGATCCTTTAAGATCGGCAAACCCTATCAAAGCAGGAAGTTTGTCATTAGCAGCCTTTTCAATAAATGTATTTCCCTCGCGCAGCTCCGGTTGAATATAAGCCAAACCAGCTTTTTGATAAATCAATAATTCACTTTCAGGCTGATCAGATTCCTCTGTTTCGCGCGCCATAACGGCATTAATATGCTCGTCATCGCCCGTTTTAAAGAAGAGCGTTCTAAAAAAGTAACGTCTCTCAACACAGTGTATTTTTACCTTCAAACCGTTGGCCATTTCCGCAACAATACAATCATCCTCCTGCTCTATATTCTGCAATGCTGATGAGGTTAAAAGTGTATTTGCAGCCATGTCGGGGTCGCGGGTGCCAAGCACAATGACCAATTCATTAATAATCTCGCATTTTCTTCGGTACTCACCAGCAAATTCTATTAATGTGTTAGCGAAAATACTTTTTAGCTCTTCCATTAATTCTTTGGCTTCAGACTCTACCTGTGCATATAAAAATTTGCCATGGCTTGCCATCACAAACTCTATCACTTTGAGTATATCCTCTTGTGTTTTTAAACCGAAGCCCTTCGCTTCAATAAGACGGTTTTCGTTACAGGCATAATATAGTTCACCTACGGTTTCAATGCCCATATCACGCCATATAACGGCAACCTTTTTGGGGCCAATTCCCTTTATGCCCATCATTTCAACCACGCCAACAGGAGTATTTTCTATTAGCTGATCCATCTCGGCCATGGTTCCTGTTTCAAGCAGCTCAACAATTTTAGCTGCCAGACTTTTGCCTATTCCGTCTATCTTTTCCAGTTCGGCGTAATTTTTATCCGCAAGTTTAAATGGAAGTTTATCAACCTTAAAGGCAGCGTTAGCAATCGATTTAATTTTGAAGGGATTTATATCATGCAGCTCCATCAGCTGCGAAAGCAATCTGAGTTTACGTGCAATGGCTTTGTTTTCCATAATTTAGCTGAGAGTGGTAAAAGTACAAAAGCTGTCGCTTAGTTCATAGCATTAACAACTCCGGAAAAAGTTTGTTGTTGCTATCGCATAAAACCAGTCAAAACTACTTTATCTCAACATTATAAAACATACGCGCCTGGGGTGCACGCATAATCCGGGTAAGTCCTTTTACTTGTTGGTATACACTGTAATGTTCTCCCAATTCAGATTTAACCATACTTTCACGAATATTTGCAATAAAATTTGAGCTAATGCTTTTTAACACACTTTTTTGAGCAGGATAATCTACAATGCGGTAATCTTTCAGTTTAGCCATTTTTGCGGCAGATTTAACTGCGTCGTGGATATTTCCTAAGCGGTCAACCAAACCAATTTTTATTGCTTGCTCACCTGTCCACACCCTACCCTGACCAATGCTATCAATATATTCACGTGTTCTATGCCTGCCATCGGCTACAGCTTTGGTAAAATCAAAATAACCCCTATTAACCTGGGCTTGCAGTATGGCCCGCTCCTCTGGCGTAAGCGGCCTGTCAACTGATCCCATATCTGCATATTTACCTGTTTTTACGTTATCAAA
>CAMLFI010000011.1 GCA_946479225.1 uncultured Mucilaginibacter sp.
TTTATTGAGGCTTTGCAGAAAGCCTGTCAGAGTTTAGAGATCGGCCGCGCCGGTTTAGGTGCCGATGGCAGACAAAGCCGCAACCTTGACGAAATAATGCATAGCCTTGAGCACCCAAGCTGGGACAGGCTGTTCCATATATATGATGCTTTAAGCTTAGGCGTGCCGATTGAGTCTGTGCGTAAAGCTACCAAGATAGACCGCTGGTTCCTTAATCAGATAATGGAAGTGGTGTCAATGGAGAATGAATTGCGTAGATATTCTCTAAACAATATCCCGGAAGATTTCCTCTTTACGCTTAAGCAAAAAGGATTTTCAGATCAGCAGATAGCGTATATATTGACCAATACTACCGAAGAGCAGGTTTACCAACGCCGCCAGGAGCTGGGCATACGCCGGGTTTACAAAATGGTAGATACTTGCGCCGCGGAGTTCCCGGCCAAAACGCCTTACTACTATTCTACTTACGAGGGAGAGAACGAATCCATCGTTTCTGATAAGAAAAAGATAATTGTATTAGGCTCTGGTCCTAACCGCATCGGTCAGGGTATTGAGTTTGATTATAGCTGTGTGCATGGTTTGTTAGCGGCTAAAGAGTCGGGTTTTGAAGCCATCATGGTTAACTGTAACCCAGAGACGGTATCTACCGACTTTAACATGGCTGATAAGCTATACTTTGAGCCGGTATTCTGGGAGCACGTGCGCGAGATCATCGACCTGGAGAAACCTTATGGTGTAATTGTTCAGCTAGGTGGCCAAACTGCCCTTAAAATGGCTGAGAAAATGCACGAGCATGGCATTAAGATCATCGGTACATCATTCAATGATATGGATATTGCCGAGGACCGTGGTCGCTTCTCTGACCTGTTAAAAGAATTGGAGATCCCTTATCCTAAATACGGCGTAGCCGAAAGTGCTGAAGAAGCAATTGAGGTTGCTCACCAGGTAGGTTACCCGGTACTGGTTCGCCCAAGTTATGTATTAGGTGGCCAGGGAATGAGCATTGTTATTAATGATGAGGACCTGGAGAAAGCAGTGGTAAGTTTGTTAAAGAACCTGCCCGGCAACCGTGTGTTGATAGATCACTTCCTTGATCGTGCGTCGGAAGCCGAATCAGATTCTATCTGTGATGGCGAGGACGTACATATCATCGGTTTAATGGAGCATATTGAGCCTGCAGGTATCCACTCCGGCGACTCGTACTCAGTGCTTCCACCTTTTGATCTGTCAGAAGAGGTGATCAAAAAAATGGAGGAATATACCATCAAAATTGCAAAAGCGTTAAACGTTTGTGGTTTATTGAACATACAATTCGCCATAAAGAATGATAGCGTGTATGTGATAGAAGCTAACCCCCGGGCGTCTCGTACGGTGCCATTTATAGCAAAAGCTTACGATGTACCTTACATTAACATTGCCGCTAAGGTTATGCTGGGTGTGGCCAAACTAAAAGACTTTACTATTGAGCGCAAGCTATGGGGTTATGCCATAAAAGAACCTGTGTTCTCTTTTGATAAATTCCCAGAAGTGGAAAAACAATTGGGCCCCGAAATGAAGTCGACAGGTGAGGCAATACGCTTTATACCCAACCTGCAGGATCCATATTTCAGGCATTTGTATAAAGAAAAATCAATGTACCTGAGCAAGTAGTATTTGTCAGCAGGGTGTTAATATTCACTTAGTTAAATCAAACCTGCCTGCCATTTGTTTATTTTTGTAGAAATATTTTAAGAAAGTTATGATGTACCCGGAATATTTGGTTGCCCCCATGCGGGAAGAGTTAACCAAAGTTGGTTTTGAAGAGTTAAAGGATGCTGCAGCCGTAACCAGTGCTGTAGAAAGTGAAGGAACTGTGTTTGTAGTGGTTAATTCTGTTTGCGGTTGCGCTGCTGCCAATGCACGCCCTGCGGCGCGTATAGCTTCGCAAAACGCTAAACATCCTGATAAATTGGTTACTGTTTTTGCAGGCATGGAGAAAGAAGCTGTTGACAAAGCGCGTGCTTATATGCTGCCTTACCCGCCGTCGTCGCCCGCTATGGCTTTGTTTAAAGACGGTAAATTGGTTCATATTATTGAACGCCACCAAATTGAGGGTCGTCCTGCTCAAATGATAGCAGATAACCTGATCAACGCGTTTGAACAATATTGCTAATTACAAGCGATATTAATGATATAAGCCGGTATGGGTTTCATGCCGGTTTTTTTATGGACAAAAAGACGTTAATCCACACTTAGAGTGTAACATTTTAAGTATTTAACTGTCTTATCTATTAAAGTATTTAACAGAAAACTCGTTAATTCGCTCATTAACTGATCAATTACTACATGAAAAAAACCATTTTTTCCGGTTTATTAACCGGTATTCTTGTTATTGGCTGCCTGGTGCGCCCGGCAGTGGCTCAGCAAGCTAAGCCAGAGGAAGCTCATTCTGCTGTCTATCGCGCAACCTATCCCCGCATAAACGATCTTATCCACACCAAATTGGATGTTCGCTTCGATTATAAAAAGCGATACCTGTACGGTAAAGAATGGGTTACTTTAAAGCCACATTTTTATCCAACCGATACCTTAAGACTTGATGCTAAAGGAATGGATATAAAAGCTTTGGCGGTTGTAAAAGAGGGTAAAAATGTACCGCTTAAATACACCTATGATAGCCTTACACTGGCCATTACTTTAGATAAAGTTTACCGAAACAACGAAAAATATACCATCTATATTGATTACACATCAAAGCCGAACAACCTCAAAGCCAAAGGTAGTGCAGCCATAAACGATGCCAAGGGTTTGTATTTTATAAATCCGGATGGTACCGATAAAGATAAGCCGGTGCAGATATGGACACAGGGCGAAACAGAGAGCTCATCGGCATGGTTCCCAACCATTGAAAGTGGATCGCAAAAAACCACTGACGAGATCAGCATGACTGTGCCAGCCAAGTACGTTACCTTGTCAAACGGTAAATTAACTGCACAAAAAACTAATACTGACGGTACTCGTACTGATACCTGGAAAATGGAGCTGCCGCACTCGCCTTACCTGTTTATGATGGCTGTGGGCGATTTTAAAATATATCACGATAAATGGCGCGACAAACCAGTTGATTACTACCTGGAAGCGAAATATGCCCCATATGCAAAAGACATTTTTGGCTTAACGCCGGAGATGATGGAGTTTTACTCAAAAACGCTGGGGGTTGACTATCCATGGAACAAATACGCACAGATTGTTGTGCGCGATTATGTGAGTGGCGCTATGGAAAACACCACAGCTACGCTGCATGGGGCATATGTGCAGGCAACTAAACGGGAGCTAATGGATACTTATTACGGCCAGGGACCAAGTACAATAGCCCATGAGCTGTTTCACCAGTGGTTTGGCGATTATGTTACTGCCGAAAGCTGGAGCAACCTAACCGTAAATGAGTCGTTTGCTGATTTTAGCGAGACGATGTGGGCTGAGCACAAATACGGGAAAGACGAAGGTGATGCACATATTCATCAGGATATGCTTACCTATATGAGATCGCCCGGCGCAGAAACGAAAAACCTTGTCCGGTTTAATTATGATGATAAGGAAGATGTTTTTGATCAGGTTACTTATCAAAAAGGGGGGCGTATTTTATATATGTTACGCAACTATTTAGGTAACGATGCTTTTTACAAGGGCCTGAATATTTACTTAAAAACCAATGCATTCAAAGCCGGCGAAGCTCAGCAATTGAGGCTTGCCCTTGAGGAAGCAAGCGGCCTGGATCTGAACTGGTTCTTTAATCAATGGTATTATAATGCCGGTCACCCGCAGTTAAATATCAGCTACAAATGGGATGATGCCAAAAAAATGCAGACCGTTTATTTGGCGCAAACCCAGCCAGGCGATGCCTTTGTTTTACCTATGGCTGTTGATATTTATGCCGGCGGTAAAAAAACACGTCATAAAATATGGATGCGCAGTAAAGCAGATACATTAACATTCGCATCTGCTACCAAGCCCGATCTGGTGAATGTTGATGGTGATAAGGTTATTTTAGCAGAAAAGAAAGACGCCAAAACATTAAATGAGTTTGCTTTCCAGTATGACAATGCATCATTATTTCTTGATCGCCTTGAAGCCATGCAGGCTGCTGTGCCTGCACAAACCGATAAGGTAGCGCAAGGGATTTTGATAGCGGCGTTGAAAGACAAGTACTATGGCTTACGCGCGTCGGCCATTGCGGCGTTAAAGATGACCAACGACGAGGTGCGTAACGCAGCACAACCGATACTGACTAATCTTGCACAAACCGACCCTAATACTTTGGTACGTGCAGCAGCAATTACCGCTTTAGGGAAACTTAAAGCACCCGGAATGATGAATGTATTTAAGGAAGCAGCTAAAAACGAATCATACGCTGTGCAGGGCGCGGCCTTAAATGCTATAACACTGTTAGATGCACCGCAGGGGTTTCAATTGGCTAAAGGATTTGAAAAAGATAATAAAGGAGCCCTTACTACCGCCATTTTAGGTGTTTACGCTGCTAATGGCAGCGATGCGGAGTGGCCTTTTGTATATGATCAGTACAAAGAAGCCGGCGCTCAAACCAGGTATAACCTGGCAGCAGCATTTGCCGGAATGGCGGGTAAAGTAAACAACCCGGTTTACGCCCAACAGGCGATAAATGAACTTAAAGCTTTTGGTTTACAATATAAAGCGCAAGGCATAGCACCCAATATAATAAAGGTATTGGAGGCCTTGAAGGCCGCCCGCGCACAGAAGAATGACGCAGCATCAGCAACAGCAGCGGATGAGGCAATTAAAGCTATTAACGCGGCTTAATAAAAAAAGCGCATAAACAAAAACGGGCATCCACTAAAAATGGGTGCCCGTTTTTATTTATGTAATTGATCTTATTTTTTAGTGCAGGTTTCCGTAATTGCCGTCCGTCTTGTGGCCGTATAGACAACACCGTTCACCATTTCGTAGCCTGTAGATACTATTTGTGAATAACGTTTCAAGACAAGCCCGGTATTATTATCAATTAATATGGTGCCATTAATGCGGCTGTTTAAATTTCCCCCTAATTCCGACGATTTGAACGTGATTGTAGTGGTGCGTGGCGTTGTGGCATAAATGGTATAGGTGGTTTGCGTTTTAGGAGTATTAATCGGCCATGAATATCCCTTTTTTAATGTGCTGTTTGGTGGAAAACCGGCAAGGAAGGGTAGCGCTGTTCCCGCCTGAAAATTTTCAGGTTGAATGCCCGAAAAAGACAAAAGCGTATCGTTTAGCCTCACAGGTGGCTTGGTTTCTAATATTTCACCCTTGTTATTAACACCAACCTGTAATTTGGCTCGCCCCAAATTTTGCAACCCAACCTGGATCATCGAATTAGGATCGGCCGCTTTGGCTGAAGAATATATAAAGGATTGGTCCATAGCGCTTATGGTGTCAATAAGTTTCGTTGTTGAAATAGCAATTGATGCCCCCTGCATATTTGCATCTGTTACTTTGTATGACCGCACCATAGTTGATGATGAGCTTACATCCAACTTTTGACTGCCACGTTGTAAAACACAGTTTGACCGCACAAGCACTTCACGCTGAAACTCCTCTCCCTTTTTAAATTTACTTTGCGCACTTGAAGCGATGCTTATTACTATAAACAAAAGGGCTAGCGAATATTTTAAACTGACATTTTTCATTTTTAGTTCGGTGTGATTATCAGTTTAAAGTCTATGGTTTGTGGCACGCCCGGCGTGTTCCACAATACAGTACCTATAGGCGGCCCCGAAAAAGTAACGGGCAAACTTACTTTGGGTATAAGGGGCAGCCCGGTATCGCGCGTGTTTGGAGCAACAGAGCCCACAGGCTCCGGCGGAATAGGTGGCATATCGGGAGCCAAGGGTATCGGCATATTGCCGGAGATAGGCTCGGGCATATCCTGCAACGAGCGGTCTGGCATGTTGGGCACTTCAGGCATTTCGGGCATCGGAATACCTGAAAATGCAATCAGGACATCGGCAGTTTCGGGTTGTTGAGGCTGGCTCGCATCGGGCGGTGTTGCAGAAATAGGGGCCAACTGCAATACAGAAACTGCGGCCACGGGCTGAACACCCGCCGGCACATCAGCAAATGGCAAAGCCACAGTCCCCGTATTGCCTGCACGACCTTCGACGTTTCCCTTGGTTATTGTCCCGGGTGCTACCGGAGGCGGCACGTTCCAATCAGACTGATTGCTGCTTTGTGCATTTGCTTTATTAAAGAAACAGGCGTAAATTAGAAAAACTATTATAACAGATACCAGAACGCGCCCTGTTCTTCGGTTCACCCTCGCATTTGCCTCTTTATAGTTCGGTCCCATTTTAATTATCTTTTTATTGAAAGCGGATAACATATAACGAATGATGCGTTCACCTTATCTGAAGAAAATCTGGTTAAGTTGGTTAATCCAACGCCAATCGCCAACGGTTTCTCAAACGGTTTAATTCCGAGAGAACATCCCAGATTCATCCCCGACCATTCCGCATTAAAGTTAACTTTTTTAAGTACTTCATAGGATATGCTTCCAAATATAGCCGTTCCATGGTAGCCTCTGCCTGCTTGTATATCGCGCGGGCTTTTTCTGTAAAATCGACCGGTGCCGATACCTATGGTATAGCTCAATTTTGAGCTCCCAGGATTTAACGATGATGGAAGGGATTGAATAGCATGGCTAAAGGCAATATATAGCGTTGAGCCCGGAGAGTCACTAATTTTTGGATCTGCAAATAACTGCATAGCTCCGGCTGAAATACTACTGCCCAAAAAAACACGACGACTTACCGACAAATTCCCCGAAAAGTTGCTCACATTTGATATATCAGTAGCATTAAAGCTAACCGCAATGTTTACTGCGCGCTCCGGATCGCCAAAACAAAAGCCAGCGAAAGATATAAGGTCTGGATCTGTTCCATAGGGCTCCATATTGTTGCCCCCCACTCCTCCAAATATATAACTACCAAAGCCACCCCAACCTGAAGGAACGGTTATGCTCTGTAAAACAGGGTTTGGCAAAAGCTCTTCTCTGGAGCCTTTAATCGGGGCCAAAAGCACATCCATTCGTTTCTGCAAGGCGTCCTCAAACGGGCTTTGGGCAAATACACTGTTAAAACTTAACAAGCCACCAACCATCAGCGCTAAATATTTTAAGCGCCGCCGCATTAATTTGCAAGCCCTCGGGGTAAAGGTCATAGGTAATTAGGCTGTATTTTTAAGTAAATATATCATTCTATTTTAAAACTTTTTGCCTTAAGCTTAATATGCCAAGGTAATTAGGTGTAAAGTTACCAGATATTCATTCCTTAGGAAATACCACCCACCTTGTATTGTTCACATTTTTGTTACGTCCTAAACTTGTATCATCAAAACATAAAACAACAGTAAGCCATGGAAACTTTTTTAGATGTGATTATTTATTCTACACCAATTATTTTCATCGCGCTATCGCGCATGTATATGCTCAAATATCGACAATTGCAGGGTACGGGTAAAATACCTGACATAATGAGTGCAGAAAAAAAGCAAACCTTCTTTTTCGTATTATCCTTAGTGACGGCTCTGGTAATATTCATTTTTGTTTAGCTTACCCTGCATCTTCCTTGTTAACCGCGATGCAAAGTGTCGCGGTTTTTTTGTGCTTATTATTTATTATCCTATTAGCATAATTTATTTGCCGTTAGGTTTTTTATTATCTTTAAAAGGGTTTATTCACCCGGTTATGAAATATCTCACGTTTTTTTTACTTTTTTTTTGCTTATCGCCTTGCCGGGCACAGAACGACGAGAGCTTAAAAACGCAGGGTTTTGGTAAAGACCCGGATTTGGCGGGGCAAGCAAAGGCACACTTTGAAAGTAAAAATTACGATAAAGCAGCCGAACTTTACGGGCTAGTGGCTTTGCATGCGGAGCAAACCGGTGCAAATGAAGCAAGAATAGCAGCCCTGACACAACTGGCTTTGATACAAGAAGTAAGGAGAGACTACGGTGGTTCGCTTGATTATCTGCGCCGGGCTTATGACATTACCGATTCCCTCAGGATATCAAAAAAAGCGAATGATAACACTCCCGAGATGTATAGCCATAATTTTATGACGGATGTTATGGGAACTATCAAACAAAAGGAAGAAACCACCGAACAAATGCTGCAAACTATAGCCTTAAAAAAATCTTTAAATGATACCCTTGCGCTTAGCATAAATTATTTTAACCTCGGCCAGTTGTACAAAAGCAAACAAAAGTATCAACAGGCCTTAGGCGCTTTTCAAAACAGCCTAATGTATGCGCAAAAAATATACTTTGCAGAAATGCAGTTGAGCGCCGTTAATGAAATTGCCGACCTTTATGAATTTACGGGAGACAGTAAACGAGCGCTTGCATCTCTTAAAAAGAAGAAAGCAATAATAGAACTTATTAACTCACCGAAGGCCAAGAGCCTTGAAGAACTGCAGCCCCAATACGAGCGCCAACTTCTTAATCAACAATTTGAAATTACCAGGCGCAATTATTGGGTAACGGGCATATCGGTAGTGTTAGTTTTGCTGTTGCTGATAGGGTTTATCTATTACAAACAAACGCAGTTACGACAGCGTAATATCGCTATGCAGGCAATCATTCAAACAGAAGAAAGCGAGCGCCAACGCATAGCCAGGGATCTGCATGACAGCGTAAGCCAAACTATGTCGGCAGCTAAGATCAATTTAAGCATAATAGGAGGCGAGTTGCCGTTTAAAGATGAAGAACAGCAGAGGCGTTTTGATCGTGTTTTAGGCATGGTGGATGATGGGTTTAAGGAGGTGCGAACCATATCGCACAATATGATGCCATGGGCCTTGCATAAAACAGGCCTGGCTAAAGTTGTTAAGCAGTTTATTTGCAATGTTGAAAATGGATCAATAAGCTTTAACTTTTTTAGTAAGGGCTTTGATGAACCGTTTAACGACACGGTTGAACTTATATTATATAGGGTTTTGCAGGAAAGTGTAAACAATGTGATTAAGCATGCCGGAGCCGACAGGGTAGATGTCTCGCTGATAAGGGACGAACGCAGCATTAGCCTGACTATTGAGGACAATGGCAGAGGGTTTGACGCTAGTGATCCTGATTTTAATGCAGGTATGGGGCTTGGCAACCTGCGATCGCGTATAAACTTCCTAAAAGGAAAGGTAGATATAGACTCGCAGCCGGGCAGCGGTACACTAATATCTGTTTACATTCCGGTTAGCACATTATAAATTATACTGCATTATAAATTTGGTTAACTCAACCGGATTTTTTAACTGTAGTTTTTGCATAATATTTTTACGGTGGGTTTCTACGGTATAAATACTCAGGTACAATCGGTCGGCCATTTGCTGGTTGGTATGATTTTGTTTAATAAGCTGCAACAGCTCTAACTCCCTTTTTGTTAATTGAAACTGTTTTAAAAAAGGATCAGGCTCATCAAATTTATTATTAACAACCGGTACAGTTTTTTGCGGAAAGGCCGTGCCCCCACTACAAACAGTATGCATCGCGTTTAGCAGTTCGCTTTTGTCAACATTTTTAAATAAATAGCCATCCGCGCCACCCGTCTTTGCTTTCTCAATTAAGTGCTCTTCATTATACGTTGATAGCATAATAACCTTTATTTTACTGTGATAGGCCTTTACCCGCCGCAACGCTTCAAGCCCGTTAATGCCCGGCATATTTATATCCAACAAAATAAGATCAGGCGTATTAGTATTAAGTAAAACCATCAACTCTTTGCCATCTCCGGCAACGTTTAATATTTCTATATCAGGTTCGTTTTCTAATAGCATGCGAAGGCCGTTTATAAACAATGTGTGATCGTCTGCTATAATTACTGATAGTTTTTTTTCTGTCATGTTTCTGATAAATAAACTTACGGTAAAACTACTTGCCGCGCAGGCAACATAAAATACCAATTCGTTTGTATTGTGTGCGTTGGCTGTCCGCCATAAAATTGTGTTGAGTAAACATAAACAAAAACACAATTATAACGCGACCCACTATGACCCTAATAGCCACAATTATTGTAATGATACTTTGTATCACGGCCCTTAGCCATTCAAAACAAGACGAAACCGCTTTACATCAAAAAAAATCACGACAAAAAAATATCGCAAAATGAAAAGACTATTTACAATTTTCGCATTTATACTGTCGGGTACGCTAGCCAATGCACAACCACTTACTGTATCGAACCTGAATCAGCAAGTCCCGCCTCCTACATCAACAGATGGCGTTGCCGTTTCCGTAGCGCAACCGATGGCGTTTAATTCACCCATTTCCGTACAGTTATTGGCGGGCACACAAGGCTTGGGTGCCGACGTAAAGTATGGAATATTACCGAGCTTCTCGGCCCGGCTGGGGTTTGGCATTGTACCGGTGAACGCAAGCAAAGGTTTTACTTTTTCTTCATTCCCGGTTAACGGAGAACTTGCAGCGCACTTTGCCAATGTGCACTTAATGGCAGATTTCGCCCTCTTTAAATCAAAGTTCATCCGTATTGTGGGCGGTGCGGCTTATCTTATAAAAGGGAATGCCAATGCATTGATCTCTCCCCTTGACGGCTACAGTATAGGTGGCCGAGCGCTTAGTAAAGACCAGTTAGGGGTAATAGACGCCGGTATTAGCTGGCGCGGCTTTGCACCATATGCCGGGTTAAGCCTGTTAAAACCCTTTCCTGCCCGACGCTTTAACGTTAACCTGGATCTGGGCACCTACTACCTATCCCGGCCAGGCACCTCATTTACCGGCACTAATCTGTTTGCGAATAATGAGGAGGCTGCCCAGCGTTTTAATGAAAATATGAAAGGCTATCGCTGGATGCCTGTTATGCAAATCAACTTTAACATCAAAATAAAATAATTATCACCTATGAAAACAACTTTTAACCATTTTTCGCTAGCGCACTTAAAAAAGCAAATGCGTATAGCTACTACGATTGCATCAGTAGCGGTGCTCATTTCTGTGATTCTTTTTGCGAATAGTTGTAAAAAGCCAAACGAAGGGATTGAGCTTACAATTAATGAAAGCACACTTACCAAAGCGCCGGTATTGCTGCATTTTGCCAATGCAAACGCAGCGTCAACTAACCAGCCACAGGAATTTAAAGTTACCATAACGGGCAAAAGCGCCGCACTGGTACAAACAGATGGCGGCGCAACAACGGGCTTTAAAGCCTCGCATGGCTTTTTGCCGTTGTCATTAACATTAGGTGCCGCGCCGTCTCCTTCGTCGCCGGTTACCTTTAATGTGTCAGCAGATGTACCGGGTTTCGCGCCCATATCTCAAACGGTAACCATTACAAAGGATACCGCTACAATAGTTGACATTGCGTTAGTAGAATATGATAATCCACCGGAAGGAACAGGGGTCTTGGTAAAAAGCAGTCCGCTTTCTGACGGTGTATCAGGCGGTGTTGTTTTAAGCGTGCCGCCAGGAACTGGGATGGTAGAAAGCGCCCAAATAAAAATTCAACCGGGCACCCAAATGCTTAATGCAAACGGGGCGCCAATAAACGCCGCACAGTTAAATTCAAGTATTGTTGACTATAGTGCCACCTCTACAACATCATACGGCGCTTTTCCAGGCGGATTCCATCCAAGCAATGTGGTTGATCAACAGGGCAACCAGATAAATGGCGGCAACCCAATCAACTTTGTTTCGGCCGGGCTTTTATCTATAAAAATGACAGCGAATGGTACACAGGTGCGACGCTTTTCAAAACCATTGCAGGTGAGTATGAAGCTGGATCCGAACACCACCAATTTTGTTACCGGCGAAAACATAAAAGCCGGTGATACCGTGCCGCTATGGAGTCTTGATGAAGAAACCGGGCAATGGAAATCTGAGGGAAATGTTGCCATTACAACCGATGGAGGCAGCTTAGTGGCCAACTTCGAAACATCACACCTTTGCTGTTTTAATTTAGACTGGAGCTGGGCCATTGCAGGCCAGGCGTATGGCACATGTTTTACACCTTTAACCGTGCGAATACACTGTGGAGCCGGTAATAGCGGTATCTATGATGTAACTATTGTTACACCCAATAACCAATACCTGGCAGGGGCACACGGTGTTTTTGTACGCGATGGCGAAGTTGTTGTATTTCCATCTGTACCAAACATAGCTAAGTGTAAGGTGGTTATCAGCAGTTTCAACCTGTACCTTAACCCCCGCTTACCCATACTCGCACAAACACACCAGTTCAACCCATGCACACAAGGCTCTGTTGATCTTACTTTTGGTCAGCCTAAAACACCGGCGTTAATTAACGTAAACTTTAATGTTACAGGTCGTTGCAGTAATAAAAATTTAAACCTGATGCCATCCGGTTGGTTTTATTTATATGATGAGGGTGCCGCCGCCTTGCGTCAGGAACCATGGACATATGTTTATATAAGCAATGGTGCAATAAAGTATGCCTTTGGTGCAGGTATATCCGGTAGTGCGGGGCGTTACACCATAAAATTATTTAATGGGAACAGGTATTACATGTATGCCTACAATAATTACTTCTGGTACCAGTCGTCTATATTTACTATGGCTCCGGCAAACTTTACTTTCCCATCAATAAACGGTATAACGGGAACCGCCATTTATAATGGGCCAAGCAATACGCTTAACATCAATGCAGCATTCAGCATAAATTGCCGTTAGATAATAAGTCAGATTACAGTTCAGTTTTTAAGTTTGCTATCCCCTGCGATAAAATCGTGGGGGTTTTTGTTGTGGGATCAATAAGAGGGTATAAAACAAAAAAACCTTACTTTTCAGTAAGGTTTTTTTGTTTTAGCGGAATGGACGGGACTCGAACCCGCGACCCCATGCGTGACAGGCATGTATTCTAACCAGCTGAACTACCACTCCGTTGGGGCTGCAAATATACCCTACATTTTTTATTACACAAGGTATTTTTTAAAAAAATTTAAATCGGCAGTTATGTTGCGGTTGCGATTTAACGAATGACGCTGATTATAAATGTCTTATTAAAGCACCGTTGTTGTGTAAAAGATACAGCATCTGTATGCAATAGCAGACGCGTGTGCATTATTTTAGACTATTTAGTAGATTCCTCTGAAGAAACCAGACAATGAAACATCAAAATAATAGCAAACTTTTCTTAGAGTTTCTACACGTATATCAATTCTGCCGGATTCTAACCGGGCTATATTTATATTAGTATCTGCATAAAATTTTTCCTGAGTAACCTGGTTTTGCCTCCTCAATCGTTTAATTTGAAGCGATACTTTCCGCTTAAAAGCCTCATCAGAACTATTAATGTACTCAAAATCAGTTAACAACATAGAAGTTTGCTTTTATTACGTTTTACGAAACATAAAAATAAACTTTTAGTTGTTATTAGGATAAATAAGTTTTACACAAGAGGATCGATTTTTCAAATATGACATATAAGTCAGGAAGAAATGGGTGTTATGGCGTTACTTTTGTTGAAAGGAGAATGGCCCTGCATATATATCTATGAAAAACAATACGCATCTGCCATAAATTATTTGAATTCTCAGACGCCCAGGCTGAGGTTTTTTGTTCTTTGTTTTGGGTTTAATCAATAGTTTAAATTAATTAGGGGAAAGGGAGCTTCAAAAGAGCTCTCTTTTTTTTTGCAGAAAATTCTGACGTATCTTTATTAAAAGCAAGCCGATATGAATTTTGAATTGACGGAGGAACATCAAATGATACGGCAGACCGCGCGCCACTTTGCCGAGCAGGAACTTAAACCGGGTGTTATTGAACGCGATGAACTGCAGAAGTTTCCGGCGGAGCAAGTAAGGAAACTGGGAGAGTTAGGGTTTTTAGGAATGATGGTGTCGCCTGATTATGGCGGGAGCGGTATGGACACGTTGTCGTATGTGCTGGCTATGGAGGAGTTTTCAAAAATTGATGCCTCAGCGTCAGTGATCGTTTCTGTTAATAATTCTCTGGTTTGTTATGGGCTGGAGAAATACGGAACAGAAGAACAAAAGCAAAAGTATTTGGTACCCCTTGCAAGTGGTAAACAGATAGGTGCCTTTTGCCTTTCGGAACCGGAGGCGGGTTCAGACGCCACTTCACAACGAACAACCGCTATTGATATGGGTGATCATTATTTGCTGAACGGCGTCAAAAATTGGATCACTAACGGCAATTCGGCCACAACTTATATTGTTTTAGCACAAACTGATGCAGAGAAAACACACCATGGTATAAGCGCTTTTATTGTTGAAAAGGGAACGGAGGGTTTTATGGTGGGTGCGAAAGAAAACAAGATGGGGATGCGTGCGTCTGATACGCATTCGCTGCATTTTGCAGACGTTAAAGTGCCAAAGGAAAACCGTCTTGGTGATGACGGGATAGGCTTTACTCTGGCGATGAAATTATTGGAAGGCGGTCGCATTGGAATTGCCGCGCAGGCTTTGGGTATTGCTGCGGGTGCTTTTGAAATGGCTTTACATTATGCCAAAGAGCGCAGGGCCTTTGGCAAAACCCTTGCCGAGATGCAGGCCACGCAGTTTAAGCTTGCTGATATGGAAATGGAAATAGAGGCCGCCCGCCTGCTTTGTTATAAGGCGGCGTGGTTAAAAGATAATGGGCAACCATACGGGCATGTCAGTGCTATGGCTAAGCTTTTTTCATCGCAAACGGCGATGAAAACAACTATAGAAGCCGTACAAATACACGGAGGTTACGGTTGTGTAAAAGAATACCATGTTGAACGGCTTATGCGGGATGCCAAGGTAACGCAGATATACGAAGGCACATCTGAAATTCAACGCATTGTCATATCGCGCGACATACTAAAGTAGCGGAGTCTTTTTAATTAACTTTGATTTGATAAATTTTTTATAATGAAGATATTCAGATTTTTCCCCGCTTTTTCGGTAATATTCCTGCTTTTAGCAGGATGTTCAAAGCCTCAGTTACAAACGGGTATATGGCGGGGCGCTTTAAAAACAGCCAGCGGAAATGAGATACCCTTCAACTTTGAAATTACTGACACGGCAGGAAAAAAACAGATGACGATTTTTAACGGTGCCGAACGTTTTAAAGTGACTGATATTACCGTTGATGGCGACAGCGTAGCTATAAAAATGCCGCTGTTTGAGTCTGAGTTTAAATTGAAACTTTCAGAAGGTACGCTTGTAGGCAAATGGATAAAACACCTTGCCGACAGCGACGCTTTTGTTGATTTTAATGCTGTTTATGGCAGTAACAAACGGTTTAAAACCGATCAAAAACCGGTTGCGAATATTTCGGGCCGCTGGGCAGTAGGCTTTGGCGATGGAGAAGAAAAAGATTTTGCTGTAGGTGAGTTTAAGCAAGACGATGCAAAACTTACCGGCACATTTTTAACCACCACCGGCGACTACCGCTTTTTAGAAGGTGTGGTGAGCGGCGATAGCTTATATCTCTCGTGTTTTGATGGTGGCCATGCTTATTTGTTTAATGCCAAAATAAAGGGCGATAGCATAACTGCCGGCAAGTTTTACGCAGGCCGTACCGGTACTGATGTTTGGACAGCAGTAAAAGATGCCAATGCAAAATTACCGGATGCCTATTCGCTAACAGCGCTGAAACCAGGTTTTAAAAAGATCGATTTTACGTTTAAGGACCTTAGTGGCAAACCTGTTTCTATAAACGATGAAAGGTTTAAAAACAAAGTGGTAATCGTTCAGATCATGGGCTCATGGTGCCCTAACTGCATGGATGAAACGGCCTATATGGTAAACTACTATAAAAAATATCAGCCCAAAGGCGTTGAGGTAGTTGGCCTTGCGTATGAGCGCACTACTGATTTTGCCCGTTCAAAAAAAGCGGTGCAGCAAGTAAAAGATCGTTTTAATGTATCTTACCCGCTGTTAATAACAGGTTTCACACCCGCTCGCGGCGAAGCAGCCAAAAGCTTACCGATGATGGAGAAAGTGCTCGGCTTCCCCACAACCATTATTATCGACAAAAATGGCGACGTACGTAAAATACATACAGGCTTTAGCGGACCGGGTACCGGCGAACATTATATTGAATTTATCACTGAGTTTGAAAAGCTTACCGACGACCTGCTAGCCGAAAAGTAATACCAAACCCCTCTCCGTGCGGAGAGGGGCCAACAAAAGGTAGTGCAGGTTTAGGTAATGCTTGTCTTATTATTCGGCGGCAAGGGTGTTGCTTTTTGCCATGTCACGGGTACTTTCCGCAAGGCGAATAAATTCTGCGCGGTAGCCTTGCTCGTCTTGTCCTTTTGCACCTTTAGCTAAACTTATAACCTGGTTAAAGTTAGAGCTTTGTTTAAATTGTGAGTTGCGCAGCAGCAAGCCATATTCTGCAACGGAAGCGGCGAATTGCATATCTTCAGACGAATTATTTAACGCGATGGTCTTGTTTTCCACCACAATTGACTCCATTTTGCTCACATCAGCATTCGGGTCTTTGTAGCGAAATTTTACGGTCATCAATTCGTCTGATGTGTTTTTAATATCTGTCTTTCGGTCTTTTTGATATTTTAATGGGTCGACGCTACCGGCGAACATATCATCTTTTACTCCAACCGGGACGATCTCATAAAGCGCGGTTACGTTATGGCCTACGCCCATATCACCGCCTAATTTGGCATCGTTATTAAAGTCTTCTTTGGCTAGCAGGCGGTCCTCGTAACCCAATAAGCGGTAAGCTTGTACTTTGGCAGGGTTAAACTCAACTTGTAATTTCACATCTTTGGCAACAGTAAATAAAGTACCGCCAAACTCGGTCACCATGGAGCGGGTAGCCTCGGTAACGTTATCAATATAAGCGTAATTGCCGTGCCCCTTATCAGCCAACAGTTCCATTTTGCTGTCTTTATAATTACCCATTCCGAAACCAAGAATGGAAATGCTAACACCGCTTTTGCGTTCTTCCTCTATTAGCTGCTCCATATCCTTATCGCTTGATAGGCCTACATTAAAATCACCATCGGTAGCCATTACAATACGATTATTGCCGCCTTTTTTAAAGTTTTGGCGGGCAATGTTATAGGCCAGCTTGATGCCGGCGCCACCTGCTGTACTCCCTCCGGCACCTAACTGGTTAATAGCATCTTTAATTTTTTGTTTTTGGTCGCCCGGAGTGGCCGGCAGCACTAAACCTGCTGCGCCGGCATAAACTACCATTGCTACGTGGTCAACTGGCCGCAACTGGTCTACCAACATCTTTAGCGATGTTTTTACCAAAGGCAACCTATTGTCGGGACTCATTGATCCTGAAACATCAATTAAAAACACCAGGTTGCTTGGTGGCAGTTTGGCATTGTCAACTTGTTTGGCTTTCAGGCCAATGCGCACCAATTGGTGTTTAGGGTTCCATGGCGCAGTGGATACTTCGGCCTGAATTGCGACAGGCTTGCCAGCAGCCGGCTCAGGCAGATCATATTTAAAATAGTTGATCATTTCCTCAATGCGTACAGCATTCTTGGGCGGCAATTGTCCCGAGTTAATATACCTGCGCACATTGGCGTACGATGCTGCGTCTACATCCGTAGCGAGGGTAGAAAGTGGCGTGGTTCTGGCATCAAGAAAAGTGTTTTCAACGATGTTGTTGTATGATTCGTCGTTGTCACGATCCGGCGCAGAATAGCCATAAGTATTGCTGTCCTTTACCTTTTTTTTATTCCTTGCGCCTACGTAATTGCCGGCAACTACACCCGCAACTTTTCCGGTCAACTGATTTTGCACAATCGGAACACTGCGCATTTCCTGAGAAGTTACGGTGGAAATTGCACCCGCAACCGCGCTTCTTTTTTGAGTGCCGTAACCCACTACAACAACTTCATCTAAATAAGCTCGTTGTGCTTTAAGTTCTACATCAATAATGCTCTTATCTTTGATTTTTATGGTTTGCGGTATGTAGCCGATAAAAGCGAACGTAAGCTTTGTTTTACCATCGGGGACATTAAGGGAGTATTTTCCCGTGGCGTCAGCCGTTGTCGCAATAGTGGTACCCTCAACCCTGATAGAAGCGCCAATTAGCGGTTGACGGGAGTCATCATAAACGGTGCCGCTTATAACGCGGTCTGCACCGAAAGTAAATGCGGCAAAGCCTGCCAGCATCAACATTAACAATAAGGTCTTTTTCATAATTTATGGTTTTTATAGTAAGATGCAGCCTTAACCACAATTCCATAAAAAGCATAAAATAATTTCAAAAACCTATTTAGGGACTAGCAATTACGCCTTTTCCTCCCAAATCATACACAAGTGCAAAATGGTTTCAACCGCTTTTTGCATATCCTGCACAGATACCCA
>CAMLFI010000012.1 GCA_946479225.1 uncultured Mucilaginibacter sp.
ATCAAAATCTGGTTTCCTGCCGGATGCGTCGGGTGATATTAAACTGGAGGCCAACGTGGAGTGGCGGCCCAAGCTGTTCAGTATAGTGCAGGGCGCGGTGTTTGTTGATGCCGGTAACATCTGGAACATGAAGCCACATGCTAATTTACCCGGCAGCGCTTTTGGTAAGACATTTTTGAAGGAGCTAGCTGTTGATGCAGGTGTAGGCCTACGTTTTGACGCTACAGTATTGGTAGTACGCACTGATCTCGGCTTCCCTTTACGCAAGCCGTGGCTGCCTGATGGCCAGCGCTGGGTGATCAATCAGATAGACTTTGGCAGCAGCGCGTGGCGCAGTCAAAACCTGGTGTTTAACCTGGCTATTGGCTATCCTTTTTAATAACAGGGTGTTTCACAAAAATATGAAACAAAATGAAACGCGTGAAACGCTTTTTTTTGTAATCAGCTGGCTTAAAGCTTTTTATGATTACGATGTGAAACGCTGTGAAACTACTTATTCGTCAGGAAATTTAGCTGTAATATTGATTTAAATCTCTTTATATCAATCGATTGCAATATTCGGCAATTTACGCTTTTCGTGAAACGCTTTTGAAACGCTTTATAAACACCAACCCCCTAATTCTCTTCTACCCTAATTAAAAAACACCGTTCCTTAAAAAAGAACGATGTTCTGCCAGCAGAATTAGGTCTGTTAAGCTTTGGGGGCTTATACAATTGCATATCTGCCCGGCGTGGCACGGCTACCTATCAGTTATGATACCCTGATGGCTCAGGGGGATGACAAGTAAATCCAGATTTTTAATTTCTTTTATTTACAACATATAAACCTTCTTCTCGTACGTACCTGCTGCACCCCAATTCTTAGTCATTCCTTGTAATAAAACATCCAGTTGCTTGTAGTTTATCGGTTTCGATTTTGATTTAGGTGGTACTATTTTGGCAACGTTCGCGGTATTAACTGACACCTTTGTAGCATCAAATCGTATGTTTTCATGCGGAACTACCAAACATAATATCATTCCCGGCAGGCCAGAAAATGATTCCGGTCCGCCGCTTACCCTTATTTTATCGGTATAAAAAGCCACTACCGAAATTGAATCCATGTAAAGCCCGTTAGCACGGCGGCAGGTATATCCCGCAAATTCGCGTGTTTCGTTGGTTAAGCGCCAGGTAATTTTTTTCACGCTGTCAACTATCAGCAATTCATCCTGGTACACCATTTTTTTCATGGTTACCGCTTTTTTTGAAAGGTCAGTATAAACGGTGTTAAACTGCGTTACCATAGGGTTAGCATTTATAGTCGGAACACGTTCGGCAGGTGTCATGGGCGCGGGCGTAAAAAGTGTTTGATTTTTATCAAAATCAAGCGTACTCTTCAGTGTAGCAAACTGCGGATACTTCTTCTTATAATCGTCAAAGGCCGATAGCGTATTCGCATTGGCATTTTTACCAATTTCTTGCCGCGTTATGGCGTGTATATTAACGGTTTTGGTGTATTCAACCGTTCCGTTGAATATAATTTTGTTATCCTGCGCCAATAAAGCGCTGCCGGTTAAAAAAACAATTAGGGCTGTTAAAATAGTTTTCATGGCTGTTTAGTTTTTAGCAGGCAAAGTGCCAAATTTTGTAAAGTCCCATATCAGGTTTAACATAAAATACCTCCTGATAACATTGTAGGTTGATTGCGTTATAGTGTTACCCTGCGGGAAACGCGTATTTGGGTTTTGATCTAATAAGTTAGTACCGGTTACAGACATTTTAAGGTTATTCCCTTTCAGGAAGGTGCGGCTTATGCTGGCATCAATGTTAGCGCGGTGTATAGCGCCAAGGTTATTATTACTACTTGGGCCGGTATAAGTATAGCGCATGTTCCCAAAAACTTCAAACCTTCCGGGCAGATAAATTGTGCTTGACGAGTTAAAGCCCGCAGTAACAGACTTATAATCATTTCGTGTTGTAAATGAGTTTTTGGTTGTACTATAACCCACATTGCCGGAAACATTGATTGAATATTTTTTTGTTTTGTTTTTTGAAAGCGAAAGATATGCGTTATAATTATTACCGTTTGTTTGGTTCAGCCCAACAATATTTCCATCTCTTGTATAACTATAACTGGTATTCGTGCTATAGCTAAGTTGAGGGGATAATGTAAGATCTAACGAGGTTATTTTACGGCTGATGTAAGTACTTATATTAAAGTTATGTGGACTGCGATCTGTTAGGTTTACATATTGCGTGGTGGTTATGCCTGTTGCAGGATCGTAATTTATGTTGCCAACAACGGCATTGTTGGTAAGCGAATAGGAGCCACTTACAAAAAACGTTGACCCTGTAAGCATAGAACTTGTTGAGTAGCTTCCGGAAGCGCTGTGTATAAAATATTGCTTCAGGTCGGGATTACCTATAGTAAGGTAAGTTGGATTAAGGTTGTTTACTACCGGTTGGATCTGGCTAAGCGTTGGCTGGCGTGTGTTTC
Source organism: uncultured Mucilaginibacter sp. (assembly GCA_946479225.1). The sequence goes on from CAMLFI010000012.1 coordinate 2,477, forward strand.
CGTTGTAGGATATGCTGAATGTTTTACCCTGTTTAGGCATATACCTAAAGTTAGCCTGTGGAATCCAGTTAACAAAATTCCGGTTCCTCTCTGTAAGGCGTCTTTCATCAACCTGGTTAAAGTTAACGTTTGATGCCCTGGCACCAAAGGTGGCGTTGGTTTTAGGTGTAACGTGACTAAATATGGCCCCAAACTGGTTAGTAAACACGTTGTATTTGTAATCGTTGGTGGTTATCTCATCTATCTGGTCATAATTACCTGATGTGCCTTTGTTAAATGATTCCTGCCGTGATATGCTGTTATTAATGCCCAATAAATAGTTAAATGTAAGAGTAAGTTTAGCAGCAAGGGGCTCTGTATAGGTAAGGTTACTGCTTAATAATGAACTGGTAGCATTGGTTGGTTTGTATTGATCTACCACATTGTCCGGAAAAGCAGCGTAGTCAATATTTGTTTTAGCAAAAAGGTCTTCCTTGCTCTGCGTATAATTTTCAGACATGTTCCAACTCAAAGTACGGCGCGCTTTTTTAAACTTTTGCGAATAAAACACGGTCGCATTAAATAGTTTAGCCTCCGCGCTCTTGTTGGTTGATTGTGTTGTACGGTTGATAAAATTGCCATCCTGATCTACCTGTAAACTATTATTCATACTGGTCGCGTCGTTATTCCGCAAAGCTCCGTCAATACTAATCCGCAAATTTGAGGTGGTTGAGCTCTTTTGATACATAACATCCAGCTTTTGCCTGAAAGTTGTATTTACGGATTCTGAGTTGGAGGTGGTATTTGTAGAAGTTTGCTCTGATATAAGGCGATCTACAATGGTATTTTCCCTCAGTGTATTTTGTATCTGGCCAATACGGTAGTTAGTGTTGATAGACTCACCCTTGCCCCATTTAACATCATAATGCGCTCCGCCAGTTTTAGCTACAGGGTAACCGCGGCCGCTATAACTCGCATTGTCCGGATCGTCACCACCACCGCTGCCACCAATTATTATTACCCCACTACCATCAATACCCAACAGCGATGAATTTTGCGTACCCAGGTTGCTTTGGTCAGAGTAATTTAAATTAACCTTGCCGGTATTGGCCATTGTGCCATACACCGCCATTTTTGAGTTGGCTTTAAAACGGTTAAACTGCAATTGGCCCGCATACATGCCGCGGTCGTCTTCTGCGCGGCCGCCCGCTCCATCCAGTTTACCAAAAATGCCCACTTTCTTATCTTCCTTAAGCTTAAGGTCAATTACCTGTGAGCGCTGCCCATCGTCAACGCCGGTAAATGTGGCCTGGTCGCTTCTTTTTTCGTACACCCGCACCCTGTCAATCATGTCGCCGCGTAAAGTGCGGCTTACCAGTACAGGGTCATCGCTAAAAAACTCTTCACCTTCAACCAGTATCTTTTTAATGGCTACGCCTCTGAACTTAATGGCTCCATTTTGGTCAATCTCCATCCCCGGAATCTGTTTTAACAGATCATCAACCTTGGCATTGGGCTGTATTACAAAAGCTTTCGCATTAAAGTCCGAAGTATCACCCCGCATTTTTAAAGCGTTTATACTCCCCTTAATAACCGCCTCTTTCAATATTTTTGATAAAAGCGTCATCTGGATGTTTCCAAAATCGTGCACGGGCTCGGTTGCTCCTATGGTAAAATCCTGCGAATAATCTGCATACTCCGGAAAAGAAGCTAAAAGAATGTACTTACCCGCCGGCAGTCCGCCAATTGTAAATGCACCATCATTGCCGGCATAGCCAAATGCCTGCATAATTGAATCGGCGCGGAGTATAGTTATTGTGCTGCTTACCTTGCTTTTTAAGGCGGTATCAATGGTGATACCTTTAATACTGTGGTTATTTTGCGCAAAAGCAGAAAATGTGCATAAGCAAAATGCTAATAATACCAAAGCTTTGATATTCATATGTGATAAGGTTTAGATTGTATATTGTCTAAAAAACGGTCTGTTAAAGGTTTTACTGCCTACTGTTTAGGCTACAATAAGTATATATCAAACATAACAGGTTAATTTTTCAAATGCAACTATTTTTTTAGTGACGTAACGTAAAATTCCGTTTACAATTAGGTATAGCGTTGATAGTTAGGAATTTGTATGTGTGTTAAAAAATGTTAAATAAAATTATACGGCGACGTTTACTTTAAAATCGGCCCGGTACATTTTATAAAACGACACTACGTGCAGCGCATAAGCTATAAAAACTACTGTCATAACCACAGGGCTCACGTTATTGTGCCAGTAACCATGTGTATCTCCTATAAAAAAATAATAATAAAGGGCAAATACGCTAATTAAGGCTACCGGGGCGTACTTTAGGCGTGTAAAGCCTTCGTCTTTTACAGATCTTCTGATGCTTCTTCGTAAATATCCCATCCTGATGTAGCGTATTGTATTGATAGCGGATACAGCAAGCCCAGCAATAATAAACAGACCAAAATACCAGGCTGTATTAAACCATGATGCGCTAAAGATGTTGTAAACTACCAAGGCAGCAATTGATAATAGGATGACCCAAGGAAACCTGAACGGTTGAGAAATATTGTCTAAATACTGCTTTTTCATACCCCTTAAAACAGTTGAACGATACTGCTTCTCGATGGCATGTAAACCGAAGATGCCGCCAAACTCTTTCCTCACATAACTTTTTACTGTCTCTTCAAAAGAAGATCCTTCGGGTATATTCTCCAGTCCGGATGAGATATGATCGTACAACTCATTATAAGTTTCGCGATAGGTAAGCTCATTACTCAGGTAATCCTTTAATATTTGCTGTTGCGATGCTGTTAAATTCATTTTGATGTGGGTTTAAGGTTTAGTAATAGTTGCAACTGACTGATGTATGCCGCGGCTTCATCCAGCTTGTCGGCTACCTGCTGCCCGCCCTGCTCTGTAAGGCGGTAATACTTGCGTACACGGTTGTCAACTACCTGCGTAAATGTTTCCAGCATACCTTCGGCTTCCAATTTATGTAAGGCCGGATACAGGGCTCCCTCTGTTATCATAATTTCACCATCGGTTACTTCCTTCACCATCTGGGTTATTTCATAACCATACATTTCGGTTTGGTCGTTCAGCAACTTTAAAATTATGGTTTGCAGTGTGCCTTTTAATAATGGGTTATTGCTCATGGCACAAGTATACATAATTTTCTTATGTATATAAATAAAAAAGTAAATTTATTTTTTGGTGATGATATAAAACAAAACAGGCCCCCCGAAACCGGAGGGCCTGTTTGCCTCATTATATCTAATCAATAATTATCTAACTTCAAATCTGTTATTAAAGGCAGCACCGTTTGGATCAATACCCGAAATTATTACAATGCCGTTTTTAAGGTTAGTAAGCGCTTTGTCTATATCTGCAACGGTATTAATTGGTTGCTGATTAATCTTGGTAACAATTGAGCCTACCGGCACTTCAAGGTCTTCAAACGCTCCACCTATGCGCACCTGTGTTACCAACACTCCGCTATTTACGTGGTTTTTTGCTTTTTGATCAGCTGTTAATGGTACAAAACTAGCACCTAACTTGTTGTACAACTCAGTTGCTGATCTTGCAACTTCGGTTTTACGGGCCGCAGGGCTTTCCGGTTTAAGGGTAACATTGAAATCTCTTTCTTTACCATCCCGCAACACAGTAAGCCTGATTTTATCGCCTGGCGCTAAACGGGCAACTCTCTCTTGCAGATCAGATGATTGGTAAACAGTGTTACCTTCTACCTTGCTGATGATGTCGCCTTGTTTAAGGCCTGCTGCTTCGCCTCCGCTTCCCGGTAAAACATCCTTAACATATAAGCCTACTGTTTTGCTGGCTTTAAGTTCCTCAGCATTGTCAGCATTAAGTTCTGTAAAGCTTACGCCCACATAACCGCGTTTTACCGCACCAAATTTTTCTATATCACCTAATATCTTTTTTGCCATATTAATAGGGATGGCAAAGCCATAACCTTCGTATGAGCCTGTGTGCGACGCGATAGCGGAGTTAATACCTATAAGCTCGCCTTTGGTATTAACCAATGCACCACCGCTATTGCCGGGGTTAATTGCCGCGTCTGTTTGGATGAATGATTCGATGCCTGTTTTAGGCTTTTGGCTCCGTTGCTGCATGCGCATTCCAAACGGGTTACCGCCCATATCATCGTCGTCATCCTCTCCTTGTGTACCGATGATATCTATACCGCGACCCTTAGCGCTAACAATACCCGCCGTAACAGTAGAGGTTAAGTTGAATGGATTACCCACTGCCAATACCCACTCGCCTACGCGCACGTCGTCTGAGTTACCAAATTTCACAACCGGAAGATTGGTGCCGTCGATTTTGATCAGGGCCAGATCTGTATTAGGATCAGTACCGATTACTTTTGCTTTAAAAGTGCGATGATCGTTCAGGGTTATGTCAATTTTATCAGCTTTCGATACCACATGGTTGTTGGTAACAATGTATCCATCAGGCGAGATAATAACACCCGAACCTGAAGCCATTTTTGGTGTGTTTTGGCGTGGCTGCATGCGCTGGCCAAAGATATCGCCAAACATCTGATCCATCATATCCTGCTGTCTGTTACTACCGCTTGTTGCAGCGTACGTAGTGCGGATGTAAACCACCGCAGGTGTTACCGCTGCGGCAGCCGGTGTAAAATCAGTTTCGCCGGCAGATGATGTTATACCTGCATACGCTTTATTGTTTGCAAAGTATACGTTCTGTTTCTCCTCCAGGCTCATGCTATCCGCATATTTGTTCTCAAACACTTTATAGGTGCCGAGCGCCATTGCACCGCCAACAAAGGCGGTCAATAATGTTAAACCTATCTTTTTCATATCTTTTATCCTGTTTATATTTTTTAGCTTTGCTTAAATTTTCGACTTCAAATTTAATACCATATAGACGGCAATTGCAACAATAAGTTATCGTCATAATTGTTAAAAAATGTTAAAAAACTTTAAACGCGGCAGGTTTATTGTTTATCACCATCTTATATAGTAACACCCACAGTGAAGATACAGTTTTATAAATACCAGGGCGCAGGCAACGATTTTATTCTGGTGGATAACCAGGACAAAGCAATAAATCATACTGATCCTGAGCTAATTTCGCGTTTGTGCGACAGGCGCTTTGGCATTGGCGGCGACGGTATGATGTTTCTGGAGGATGTTGAGGGCTATGATTTTGAGATGGTTTATTACAATGCCGACGGCCAACCCAGCAGCATGTGCGGCAACGGCGGGCGCTGTATTGTGGCATTTGCGAAATTTTTAGGCATAATTGACACGGAGACCGATTTTTTGGCAGTAGATGGCCCACACCATGCCAAAATTTCAGCGGAGGGCGATTGGGTGAGCCTGCAAATGATTGATGTTGACACCGTTAACCGCGATGGCGACGCTTATGTTCTGAACACCGGCTCGCCGCACTACATAGCGCTTACCGATGGTTTGAAAGATAAAGACGTTTACCACGAGGGGCACGCCATCCGTAATAATGATACTTACAAAGCCAAGGGCATCAACGTAAATTTTGTTGAGCCTAACGGCGATGGCTACTTTGTACGCACCTTTGAACGCGGCGTTGAGGATGAAACCTACGCTTGCGGCACAGGGGTTACCGCCGTTGCATTAGCCATGGCGCAACACAACAACCAAACCGGCACAATTGAAACGCCTGTTAAAGTTTTAGGTGGCGATCTGAACATCCGCTTTAATTATGATGGCAAGGTGTTTACGGATATCTTTTTAGAGGGGCCGGCTAAGTTGGTTTTTGAAGGTTTTTTTGAGGTAAAAGGTGAAAGCTAAAAGGTAAAAGCTGCTTTATCAATTGTTATGCCCCTGCCACTCAAAGCTTTCAGCTTTAGTCTTTCCGCTTTAAGCTCCGAAATAACAATTATTTAACCCCAAACGCTTTTAATTAAGGCAAATTCTAAGTACGTTTGAATTTTTTGTTGATGTAGCTTTTAATAATTTTTTGTTAGAAGCCTATGTTACGTGTTGATAGTTCAAAACCCTGCCAGATAATTTATGCCATAGCCCGGCACGAGTATCTTGGTTATGTTATTGAACCACACATAGTTCAGCTTAACCCCAACGGCGAATTCTCTTTAACCCACCAGCGTTTATTCTCTAATACTGCAACAGAATTTAGCAATTGTTTGGCCGATACCGACCTGAAGCTGATCAAGCTTTTAGAAGAAATTGAGCAGGGCAGTGTTATTAAACGCTACTATAAAAAACTGATCCGCCCTTCTGAATTTTTTGCCAAGGTATTTACAGAGCAGCTTTTCGAGACCATCAGGCCGAAGATAGAAAAGCGTTTAGCCGAGGCCTTTAACCTGATGGGTAGCAAAGAAATTTACCTGATGAGCAAGGAGGGCTATCCCGCCGAGCGCAAGCTGCAAATTGCGGAAGAGCCGGCATCAGTGTTGTTCCATTTCAGGCGGAATGAGGAGGAGATCCGCTACTTCCCTACCATTAAATACAAGGGAATGCGGATTGAATTTATGTTTAAAAATGCAGAGATAATCTGCAACCACCCTGCCTGGATGCTAATGGATGATACCCTTTATTATTTTGACAAGGAGATAGAGGGTAAAAAATTACAGCCGTTTTTAAACAAGAGGTACATAGCTATACCAAAATCATCTGAGCAATCTTATTTTGAAAAGTTTGTAGCGCCGCTTATTGAAAAACATAACGTTTATGCCGAGGGCTTTACCATCAACACCGAAAAATACGACGCCCGGCCGGTGCTTAAACCCATTTATGTCGAGGGCGGTACATCGCAGCTGCAATTATATTTTAAGTACGCGGGCTATGTTTTCCCCTACGGCGATGGCAGGCATATTTCAGTACGTATAGAGCGTAATGGTGAGGATTATACCTTCCACCGCATTAAACGCTCTGTGAGCTGGGAGAAGGGAAAATTGCAGCTATTGGAGGGTTTAGGATTAAAAACGGCGTCCTCTTTATTTCAAAACCTGGAGGTTGCGAGTGCGGACGATGACGACAATCAATCCTTCTCGGTTTTTGAATGGCTTAACCAGCATCATCAGCAATTAATAGATGATGGTTTTGAGATTGACCAACCTGAAGGGCAAAAACGCTACGTCTTCGGCTCCAGCAAAATAGACCTGCAGGTTCAGGAAAATAACGACTGGTTTGATATCCATGCTGTGGTGCACTTTGGGCCGTATCAAATTCCGTTTATACAGCTGCGCAACCACATCCTTAACCATAAAAAAGAGTTTACGCTGCCATCCGGCGAGATAGCTGTTATTCCTGAAAGCTGGTTCTCGCAATACGGCAACCTGCTGCATTTTAGCGAAGGCGGCGAAAAACTTAAACTGCGCCGCCACCATATAGGCCTGGTAAACAGCCTCGCCGAAGGCGAAATGGCCGAGGTTACCATGACCCGCAAGCTGCAAAAACTAACCGATTTTGAGGAACTGGAAGACCTGCCCATGCCGGTACACTTTAACGGCTTGCTAAGGCATTACCAGCAAGCGGGTTATAACTGGTTCCACTTTTTAAAGAACTACCATTTTGGGGGCTGTTTGGCGGATGATATGGGTTTGGGTAAAACCATACAAACCCTCGCCTTGCTGCAAAAGCACAAGGAGGACGCTGAGGCCGATGGTGGTAAGAGCACCTCGCTGGTGGTTATGCCTACCTCGCTTATTTACAACTGGCTTAACGAGGCTAAAAAATTCGCGCCAAAGTTGCGGCTGATGGTGCATACGGGTACGTTCCGGTATAAACAGGCAGATGTATTTGCCAATTACGATGTGGTGATAACCACTTATGGCATTACGCGGATAGATATTGATCTGTTAAAAGAGTACTTCTTTGATTATATCATCCTCGACGAAAGTCAGAATATAAAGAATGCTGCGTCCAAATCCTTTCAATCGGTTAAGCAGTTAAAATCGCGCTTTAAGCTGATATTGAGCGGCACGCCGGTTGAAAATACCGTTAATGATCTGTGGACGCAGATGTCGTTCATTAATCCGGGATTGCTGGGGTCACAACAGTATTTTCAGAACGAGTTTGTAACACCAATCGAAAAGAAAAAAGACGAAGATAAAGCACGCAAGCTACAGGCGCTGATAAAGCCTTTTGTTATGCGCCGCACCAAGGAGCAGGTGGCAACCGAGCTGCCGCCTAAAACCGAGAACTTGTTCTACTGCCAGATGAGCGAAGAACAAGCATCGGTTTACGAGGAGGTAAAATCAGAATACCGCAACGAATTATTGAAAAGCCTGGAAGACGGCACTTTTGCTAAATCGCAGATCCAGGTATTACAGGGACTGACCAAGCTGCGCCAGATAGCCAATCACCCATCCATGATAGACCTGGAATACGAGGGTGATTCAGGTAAATTTGAGAACGTAACGCATACACTAGCAACCGTGTTAGATGGCGGGCATAAAGTTTTGATCTTCTCGCAATTTGTTAAGCAGCTTACCATTTACCGCAATTACATGGAGGAACAGAAGATCCCTTATGTATACCTTGATGGCGCTACGCAAAACCGTGGTGATGTTGTTAAGCAGTTTCAGGAAGATAAGAATACCCGAGTGTTCCTTATATCCATAAAAGCAGGAGGTGTGGGGCTTAATCTTACGGAAGCTGATTATGTGTTCATCCTCGACCCTTGGTGGAACCCGGCCGTTGAGCAGCAAGCCATCGACCGCACGCACCGCATCGGTCAGACAAAAAACGTTTTCATCTATAAATTCATCACTAAGGATACGGTTGAGGAGAAGATCCTGGCCTTACAGCAACGTAAGCTAAGTTTATCCCGCGCGTTGATTACCACCGAGGATAGCTTTATCAAATCGCTTACTGCGGATGATATTAAGGAAATATTGGGATAACGGAACTCCCAATCTTACTGTTAGTTAGGGATTTATAAATCCGGACTAACATCTGTACTTTTGTTAAAAATGAATTCGGAATGAAGTCAATAAAGTTCACGGAGACAATTATAATTGACCAACCAGCCGAAGTTGTTTTTGAATACACGCAAGACTACACAACACGCCTAAACTGGGATACTTTTTTAAGAAAAGCCGATCTGATGGATGGCGCACCCACGGCTGCAAAAGGCGTTCAAGCTTACTGCGAAGCAAGAAACGGATTGGGAATGGTAACGGAATATATCACCTTTAACCGCCCCAAAGCAACTGCCATACAAATGACCAAAGGGCCCTATATGTTCAGCACATTTCTGGGATCGTGGACCTTCAAAGCACTAGATCCACAAAAAACCGAAGTGATATTTCTTTATTCATTTAAATTACGCTTTCCGTTTAATATTGCTGCCGTAGTAATAAAACAGATACTTAAACGCAATGTAAAAATGAGACTAAACGACTTAAAAACTTGTATTGAAGCAATTAGTTAAGAACCTTTAGCTACTGTAAACTGTTATTGAACAAACCCAGCATTTATGAGCAAACACATCCTCTTAACCGGCGGCACCGGCCTGATCGGAAAACAACTAACTGAGCACTTACTAAATAAAGGCTATCAGGTTAGTCAGTTAAGCAGGAAGCCGGGTACGGATGCCCGCGTAGCCACTTATCTGTGGGATATTAATAAAGGCGAGATAGATGAACATTGTATTGCTGGGGTAGATATTATTATCCACCTGGCGGGCAGCGCCATTGCCGATGGGCGATGGACGGATGAACGCAAGAAAGACATAATAGATAGCCGCACGAAGTCAATTGAATTGGTTTATGAGGTGTTAAAGAAGAAGCCACACAAGGTTAAAACAGTTATATCCGCATCGGGAGTAGGATACTACAGCGACCGCGGCAATGATGTAATGACCGAGACCTGCGCTCCGGCTCATGATTTTATGGGCACCTGCTGCGTAGCCTGGGAAAATGCCGTTAACGAGGGTGAAAAATTAGGGCTGCGCGTGGTGAAATTCAGAACCGGCGTAGTGCTGAGTGCATATGGCGGTGCGCTGCCAAAAATTGCTGCACCTGTAAAATTGGGTGTTGGCGCGGCATTGGGCAGCGGCAAACAATGGATGCCTTGGATACATGAGCAGGATGTTGTTTACATGTATATGTTTGCTATTGAACATGAGGAACTAAGCGGCGCATTCAATATGGCGGCGCCGCAACCTGCAACCAACAAACAGTTTACAAAAACAATTGCCCAGGTGCTGCATCGGCCATTCTGGTTACCCAATGTGCCTGCGTTCGCTTTAAAACTGGCTTTGGGGGAAATGAGTACAATAGTTTTAGGCAGTACAAATACATCAGCAAAAAAAATAAAGGCGGCCGGCTTTAGTTTCAGCTACCCTGAATTAATTGGAGCGCTGAAAGATCTTTACAAGAAATAAAAAGTGGATCTGAGCCGGGTGAACCACCCGGAGCCGGGGTGAACCACCTGAGCCACCCTAAAAACTATATGTCAGAAAACAAAAAAATAACCATATTCTGGTTTCGGCGCGATCTGCGTTTGGGTGATAATGCCGGCTTATATCATGCCTTAAAAAGTCAATACCCTGTGTTATGTCTTTTTATTTTCGATAAGGAGATATTGGACCAATTGAATGATAAAAAAGATGCGCGGGTAAATTTCATTCACGACGCCATCGGCGATTTGCGCGATGAGTTGCATACATATGGCAGCAGTTTGCTGGTGCTGCATGATACGCCTAAAAAAGCATGGCAGCATTTACTGAAGGAATTTGATGTAGCCGGGGTTTTCACCAATCATGATTACGAGCCTTATGCCAAACAGCGGGATGAGGAAATACGCGGCTTGCTGGGCGAGCAAGGCATCGCATTTAATACCTATAAGGACCAGGTGATATTTGAAAAGGATGAGGTAGTAAAAGACGACGGAAAGCCTTACGCTGTTTTTACGCCCTACAGCCGTAAATGGCGGTCAAAGTTTAATGATTTTTACCTCAGCTCTTATCCTACAAAAAAGTATTTTAAAAATCTCTATCAAACAAAAGCTTTGCCGTTGCCTACGTTAGCATCACTCGGTTTTGCAAGAAGTGAGCAAATTATACCAGCAAAAACATACAAGCAAATTATTGACGACTATGCTGAAAAAAGGGATTATCCCGGAATAAAAGGCACATCGCGTATAGGTATTCACCTTCGGTTCGGCACACTTAGTATAAGGCAGTTGGCAGCCGATGCTAATAATGCGAAAGAGAAAACATGGTTAAACGAGCTGATATGGCGCGAGTTTTACATGATGATACTCTACCATTTTCCGCAAACAGCCAATCATGCCTTCCGGCCGGAGTACGACCGGATAGAATGGATAAATGACGAAAAACAGTTTGAAGCCTGGTGTAATGGTGAAACAGGCTACCCCTTAGTTGACGCGGGCATGCGTGAGCTTAATGCTACAGGCTTTATGCACAATCGCATCCGCATGCTTACCGCAAGCTTTTTATCAAAACACCTGCTGATAGACTGGCGCTGGGGCGAGCGTTACTTTGCCGAAAAACTATTAGATTATGAAATGGCCAGTAATGTAGGCGGATGGCAATGGGCAGCAGGATCTGGTACCGACGCGGCACCTTATTTCAGGATATTTAGTCCCGAAGCGCAAACCCAGAAATTTGATCCCGAATTACAATACATAAAAAAATGGGTTCCGGAATATGCCGATTTCAGCAAATATCCTAAACCCATTATTGACCACGCTTTCGCACGCGAACGTTGTCTTAAAACTTTTAAGGCCGCATTGAATAACTAACTACGGCGTAACGTTTAAAACCTGCACGTCAAAACGCACGCAGCTATTGCCCGGTAGGTTTTGACTCTTTATACCCGGCCCTCCATAAGCCAGGGAGGATGGGATGATGACCGACATATTTGTACCGGTAGTTGCATAGCTTTTCAAAGCTTCTCTAACACCCGGAATTAGCTCAGGAATTTCAAGTTGAGCGCCAGCACCGGCACTATTATATTCGTTAAAAATGTATCCGTTCAGTAATCGGAACGTATAATAACAATTTACATAAGAGTCGTTTGTAACAGGCGTTGTACCTACCCCCGGGCGTATTATACTATAGTATAATCCAGATGCTGTTTTCTGGTATCCGGTGAGGGCGTTGGCTGTAATATAATTTTTTATAACCTCGTCGTCATAGGTTTTTTGGTTATCGCCGGGCTGTTTATTCATTACATTAATGTAATAGTCAAGGCATTGATTACCATTTATACGGGTGTTAGTTGTGGTACTGCTACCTGTTCCCACTCCTTTAACGCCATAGCCAAGGTGCGATGGGATGAGCAGCCTCACCTTTCCGCCATAATTCTTCACCAGGTCGTAAATGGCCGTTTGCAACGCAGCAGGATACCCCGAGTCGCCAATATGGCCGAGATAACCCGTATAATGATTACTAATTGTGTCTGTGGATGCATACTGTCCATCAAAAGTGTGCAGTGTAAAAACTAAGCCAACACTGTCTTTGTATTGAAAACGGGTACCTGTGCCTGCTTTTAAAACTTTGTAGTATATACCCGTGGCGTCGCGTTGCATGCCGGTTATGCCATTAGTTTTTATATAAGCCTGTATCTGTTCTTCGTCGTATTGGTTTATATCCGGGTCTGAATCTGCTTTGCGGCATGAAACAAAGCCCATAACTGCAGCTATTAAAAGAGAGAAAATTATTTTTTTCATTTGTTATTATTACCGGCTCCGCTGGCTTACCGCCTCAGGTTCCGTTTATTAATATTATCAATTTACAGCATCGTACAGGCTGATATCAAAATCAAGCACTGCATTGCCCGGTAGCCCATCCTTTAAACCAAACGCCATACCCAACTGAGGCTGGGCATACGGTCCATACGCATAACGCGATGGTAGCAGCAATCGTACCACCCCGCCTTTTTTTATTTTTGGTATCCCTAGCTTCCATCCACGTATTACCTCGCCAAGGGTAAACGTCGGGTTAAAGTCGCCTGATTCTACAAACTTCTGCCCCGTGGTTAAAAGTCTGCCCGTATAACCCACCGTAATACGGGTTGATGTGGTAAAAATAGTATTCACATTTCCGGGGTCCTTTACAATGTAATAAACACCGGTAGTATCAATCCGTTTTGCACCCAGGCCCGGATTTGCCGCCAGGTAGTCACTGATTATTTTATCATCAATAATGGCCTGCGCTTTCTCGGCAGCAGAGCCCACGTCAGATTTTTTGCAGGCAGTAAAGCAAAAAAACAGCACTAAAATTGTTATTGCTACCCTGTTCATCTCAATTTTACGAGTGCAAATTTATTCTTTTATCTCGCAAAAACCGCGGGTTAACACTTTTTAACATTTGCAGGCATTCTAACCCCTGATATAGCGCATCTATTTAAAGGTTATATTACTCTTCCGGTTTATAATTCAGCGTAAGGCGATTTATCTTTTTCAGCATATTCATCAGGTATTCCCTATCGTTCTCGTTAATATGCTTGTTTAAATAATTGTTAAATTGCTTTACTACCGTACGTGCCTGTTTCCTTTTTTCAATACCAAGCGGCGTTAAATAAATTTTAACCGATCGTCTGTCACCTTTGTTTAGCTCGCGGTAAATCAAACCATTCTGCTCTAACTGATTCAGCATACGCGAAAGGCTTGTTGATTTTAACCCAAGCAAACCGGCGGCTTGAGAAACGGTAGTACCCTCGTGCTCATCAATATTAATAAGCAAATAACCAATAGATTGCGTTATACCAAAATCAGAAACAATAAGGTTGTATTTATTGGCCATGGTTTGCCAAACAATCTTCAAATAATAATCAATGGTTTCCTGGTGTCTGATGTTACCGGCCATGGTTTATAATTGCATTTTGTGCATTGCAATGGTAAGTAATTTTTATTAAAAATACCCGGCGCATCCCCTTCATCAACTTCCTTTTTTAAGCGTTATTATTAGTTTTTTTTAAGCATCGAAGCATAAATTGAAATAACAACCGTTATAATGAGCATGAAAAATACAACTTACATCTTAGCTTTTTTTTTCGCGTTTCTATTAGCCGGCAACCGCGCTAATGCACAGGATTACAAATGGGCCGCCGGTTTAAAATTTGGCGGGTATGAAATTGGGCCATCCGGCAAATATTTTATGCAAAGCAATGTAGCGCTTGAGGGTATAATCGGTTTTCGCAACCACGGCGTAGTGGTAACGGGCCTTTATGAGATCCATCAACCTGCTTTTAAGGTAGACAAACTCAAATTTTACTACGGCTTTGGTGCCCACCTTGGTTCTGTTGGGAGACGGGAATACATGTATTTTGGCAACCCTAGATATTATGACGCCAGCCTTTTAATAGGAGTTGATGGGGTTTTAGGTTTGGAATATATTATTCCTCAATCCCCTATTGCCGTTAGCCTTGATCTTAACCCGCGTGTTGAATTAGCCAGAGGCCCATTTTTTGATATTGCACCCGGGCTGGGAGTGAAATACACTTTTTAATTTCGAATTTCGGATGTTCAATTTCGGATTTGTTTGATTTGTTTAACTTCCGAAATTGAACATCCGAAATTCGAAATCCTACGGAACTATAATCACTTTGTGACTGTAATCTTTCTGCCCAAGCACCACCCGTACGGTGTAGGTGCCGGGCGCTTGGTGGGATACATCTATGGACGTGCTGAAACCACCCGCAGGGATACTTTTTGATTGCGTATAAACTATTTTTCCCGCGCTGTTTATCAGATACAGGTTAAGTTGTTCCAGAGTTTTTGATTCGAACAGTACATTTAAAAACTTATTTGCGGGGACAGGGAACGTAGCCAAGCCTATCTCGGTGTTTTTATCAGGGTTTAATGCCTTTAAGGCAAAGGCGAAATTATCAGACATTGTTGTACATCCGCTGCTTAAAAGTACACTAACGGTATAAATACCGCTTTGTATGGCGCTATAAGTTTGGCTTGTGGCACCATCAATAATTTTTCCGTCCAGATACCATTGATTGCCGGTAGCTGAGTTCGAACTTAATGTGGTTGGTGATACTTGCGTGATAACCGGTTTTGATAAAGCAACTGCCACCCGCTGATCAGACGCGCATCCTAAACTTTGCACGCGCATATCATAAAAATAATAGTAAAAGTTTTTATAATACTCAGTATCAGTACCCGACGGAGACGTTGCATCGTTGCCCGTTATACTGAATATCTCGCCTGCTTTAAAAGGATACCCGGTAACGCCGCCGTTATTTCTGAACAGCGTGGCATTCCCTTCAAAAACAACGCTTATGGTGTACTTGCCCGCAACGGGTAATGTAAGGTTCAGGTTGTAAACTTTACCCTGATCGTTAGGGTCATTGGTTGATTCTCCGGGTGCCGGGGTACTGCGGGTGGCAACCGCGTTAATAGTTGTACTTGATACGATTTGCCCGTTACTATTACTTACATTAAAGGTTATTGTGCCGGAGTTGCCTATATACAACCTGGCACTCTGTATAACAACGGGTACCGCGGTGGTTACATATACAGATGGGGTAAACTGGTTATATCCGCCCGCCGAAAATACATTTTTTGT
>CAMLFI010000013.1 GCA_946479225.1 uncultured Mucilaginibacter sp.
TCAGAAACAGACTCCCAGTTTTTTTCTGATCCGCCAGATGGCGTTAGATCATTTATCGTTAAGCCAGGTGTCTGGGCCTGCGCATAAAATGGAAAGAGGAGAACGCCCGTTAATGAGAGCGTAAGTATAATATGTTTAAATTTCATGAAGTGATTATAATTATAACTTTAAGCTGCTTTTTTTACCTGAATAATTTACTGAAGTTCCAGCGGCTGACCCATTGTCTAATCCTGCAGGTGCCAGCACGAAATTAAATGTCCGTTTTTCCAGCATTCCTTTAAAGCTGCCTTTTCTGTCGGCTATACTCAACATACGCTTTTTATCGTCCCAATGAAAAGTGATCTCGCTGTATTGTCCTTTTTCATAGTTATAGTTATCATTCTCATCTTCATACAGAGTAAAATCGCCATCGGCTCCCGGGTATACCCTTATCTCCAGATTATCCCAGTTTTTTTCTGATGAATATTGAACCTTAGGACCAATAGGCATAATGGAACCCGATTTAATATATAAAGGGATAATATCAAGCGGCGTTAATCTTGACACTTTCTTACCACCCTCGAGCTTTTCGCCAGTCCAGAAATCATACCATGACGCACCAGCAGGCAAATATGTTTCCTGCGACTTTACGGTACTAAAATCCTCGACCTTATCACGGCCCTCAGTCTTTGTGTACATCGCTGATGTTACGGGATTTACCAATATAGATTTGCCGAACATATATTCGCCTGTCATATCCCACACATTCTTGTCGGCCGCGAAATCCATAAAGAGCGCCCGCATCATGCTTGATTGATGAGCGGTAACATCCCACGAAGCGGAATAAATATATGGCAAAAGTCTGTAGCGAATATTAATATACTTTTCAGCGGCATCGTAAACTTTGTCTCCCTTCTTGCCAAACTGATAGATCTCCCTCGGGGCATCTGCACCATGCGAACGCATTAAAGGTGTAAAGGCGCCAAACTCCATCCAACGAGCGTATAATTCACGATAATCAGGATCTGCAAGCTTTTTTGGGAACCGGGAAAGAAAAAAACCGCCTATATCCGCATTCCAGTAAGGTATAGCGCTTAAAGAAAAGTTTAACCCGGTAGGAATCTGCTTTGCAAGTGTTTCCCAGGAGGAAGTTATATCGCCCGACCAGGTATGAGCGCCATAACGCTGCTGTCCCGCGAACGCTGAACGGGTTAAAATAAACACACGCTTGTCTGAGCTGGTTGCGCGCTGATGATCATAAACACCCCCAACTCCCATTAGCGGATAGGCATTTCGCACTTTACGAAAAGACCCTAAGTGGGTTTTTATATCCAGGTCTGTAGGTTTAAAACTTAGGTGATCCGGTTCCGTTGAATCCATCCACCAACCATCAATACCAAATGAAAATAGTCCCTTATTTAAATAGTTCCAGTTGATGTCGCGCGCTTCGGGGTTGTAAACATCATAGGGGCGTACACCGGACGGATAATCTTGCTTCGGCGGCCATAATTCTGAACCAGACTCCGGCCAGGTATTGAAATCAAGCAGCATATTTTTGGCTTTCATATCCTTGTAAGGCTTGGTTTGAGGGCCAAATGAAGACCAGATAGAGATCATTAAGTGTGCGTTTAAATTGTGCACATCGCTCATCATTTTTTTGGGGTTCGCAAAATCCACATTCAAAAACTCCATTGAATTCCACAGGTAATTGTTACCCCAATACTGCCAGTCCTGTATAATGCCATCAAGCGGAACACCTAGTTCACGATATTTTTTTACTACGCCAACTGTTTCGTCCTGGCTTTTATAACGCTCTTTACTTTGCCAGAATCCAAAGGTCCATAGCGGCGACATAGGTGCCTGACCCGTTAGGTCGCGCATTTGGGCTATAACGCCATCGGCGTTATAGCCATACATAAAATAGTAGTCTATTCCTTCGCCTACGTCTGAGCTTAACAAGGTTTCGTCCGGTTTATCACTAAAAGTAGTTGGCGAGTAATTGTCCCAAAAAATACCATAACCCTTGACAGATTGGATGAACGGCACTACATCCTCTGTGTTACCTTGCATCATATTCTTATATACCTGATTACGTTGGTTCAGGTTGCCACGCTGATGTTGACCTAAACCGTAAATAGCCTCATCTCTGTCTAAAATGAAAGCCTGCGCTATGGTTAACGTCTTATTACCGGCGTCATCAAATGGTTTAAAGGAAGCCCCATCCGGTTTTTCTTTTAATAGTGACGCCCCTTTGATTGTCGCATAAGTAACAGACCCTGTTTTGAAATCAAGTGTAACCTTAATCTGACTGCTTGATATGTCAAGCAGATCGCCACGCTTACTTGTTTTAAGTGGTGTAGGCGCAGGTTTTTTAATAACCGAAAGGTTCTCTGTAGTAAAGGTGCGTCCAACGGGCGCTTTAATTACTCTAATTATGCCGGGGCTATAAAACTGCACCTCTACGGCCTGTTCTTTAATTACAGCTTTAGCACCTAAAGCGGTTGATTGGTAAGTCTGCGCAAAGCAAACCACAGGGAAAATGGCAACTAATAAAATAGCTGCCTTTAAAAAAGGGTTATTCATTTTAATAATGGTAAAATAATCGGTTATACAGCGCAAAACTATCATTTGGGGTAAGTAAGCGCTTACCTGTTTGTTGAAATATCTACCCGATTCGTTGAAAATAAGGCTCCAAGGACGACTATCCTTTATACTGCGACGGGCTTACCCCATATTCATCCTTAAAACATTTGCTGAAATAGGCTGCCGTACCGAAGCCGACTTTCGCCGCTATCTCCTGTTGACTGAATCGTTTCTGGCTTAACAGATGCGCCGCTTTTTTCAGTTTTACCGAGCGGATAAACTCTGTCGGGGCCTGACCGGTAATCGCCATTAATTTCCGATACAGCCCGGTACGGTCCATGTTCATATCGCTACTTAACTGTTCGACCGAATAGGAGGAGCTTTGAATATTTTTTTCGATATACCTGATCACTTTTTCGATCAGCTCCTGATCGACCGAAGTGGTTGTTATTTGATCAGGCTGAATGACGATCGAATTTTTAAATAGCATTTTCCGCTGCTCTTGCTGCGCAATGAGTTTACTTATGCGCAGCAATAAAATATCAAGGTTAAAGGGTTTGGTAATATAGGCATCGGCACCTGCATGATAAGCCCCGGACTGTACCTCTTCATTGTAACGGGCAGTCAGCAGGATAACGGGGGTATGCGAAGTCTTTATCTCTCCTTTTATTTTTTTACAGAGTTCAATACCATCCATCTCCGGCATCGTAATATCGCTGATCACCAAATCAGGCTGGAATTTATCCATTTTAGCCAGTCCTTCCCTACCGTCGGCTGCAGTAGCTACCTCATAAAATGCACCCAGCTGTTCCTCCATAAAATTGCGAAAAACTTCGTTGTCTTCCACGCATAATACCCGATGGCGTTTATCGCCAGTGTGTTTTGGTACGGATTCCCGGGATGCAGTAGGCTGAAGGTCCATGGGAATACTGAGTGTAAACTCCGAGCCTTCATTTACCTGGCTGGTCACTGTAACCTCACCACCGTGCAGCTCAACGTATTCCTTTACCATATTAAGGCCTATACCGCTGCCCTTGGCGCCATCCACCTGGTTTTGCGCCTGAAAATAACGATTGAATATTTTTGACAGATCGCTTTCCGCGATACCAACCCCGCTGTCTGTCACCCGTATAATCAATCGATTCTGTTCACCCGCGCGGATCTGTAATTGGATAAGTCCTCCCGACCGGGTAAACTTAAACGCGTTGGACAAAAGATTATTCACCATTTTTGTCAATTTATCCCTGTCCAGATAAAGAAAAATTTCTTCTGCAGGCATGTCGACATGAAATTTTATAGCCTTCTCTTCACAAACCTGTCGGAAAAGAACGACAATAGGCTCGATGATATCGGTTATATGTACAAAATTCAGGCGCAGGCTTTCCCCTTTAAATTCGTCCTGTTTAAAATCGACCAGGTTATTGACGATATTAAGCATATTGGAAGCGTTTTTATGAATATTGTCCAGTTGGCTTTTCAACTGTTGATCGTCCGTCTTTTTTAGAACTGATTCCAATGGCGTTAAAATCAGGCTGAGCGGCGTGCGCAATTCGTGGCCCATATTGGTCAGAAAATTGATCTTCATCAAGTCCAACTTTTGCTTTTGCCTGCGGATGATAGTAAGTTTGCTTTGCCACAGGTAAAACTTCAAAGCAGTATAAATGGCGATCAAAGCCAAGGTGATGTAAAGGATGATCGCAATGTGTGTCCGCCAAAAGGGTGCTCTGACGGTAACATCCATTGTTATAACCGGACCATTCCAGTCACTGCTGTTATCTGTTGCCTTTACTTTCAAGGTGTAGCTTCCCGGCGAAACGCCTGTATAGGTAATACGCCCTATTCCATCGGCGGTTGATATTTCATGCCAGCCGGCGTCCACCCCGTCCAGAATATAGCGGTAATAGGTTTGCGTAGGGTTAACATAATTCAATCCGGTAAAACTAATCGTAAAGAAGTTTTGATTATTATTGAGTGCAATTGCCGTTGTTGAACTGATGCTGCGTGTCAAAATCCGATTACCGTTATAAGCTTTGTTTTCCCTGATCTCCTCACCGAAAACTTTAAAGCTCGTAAAAAGAGGAAGTAGTTTTCGAGGTTTAACCGTGAAGCGGTCTAGATCGATCTCGTTAAAACCATTGATCCCGCCGAGTAAGAGATGGTTATCTTTGCTGATATAAACAGATCTTCGCGCAAACTCCTCTTTAATGACACCGTCATAAGTATTGAAGTTAGCCATCGAATACGTTCTCTCATTATTTTTAACACCTACCCGGATGCGGGAAACGCCCCCTGATGTCGATATCCACAAGGTGTACTCTGCATCTTCGATTATACCTTTGATGCTGTTGTTGACAAGGCCCCTAGTGTCATTCAGGGTCGTAAGGTGCTGTTTACCCTCATCCCACACATACAACCCATCCTGCGTTCCAAACCACAACAGGCCTCTGCTGTCAACAAAGAGCATTTTATAATTATGACTCCCATGCCTGTACATAGCAGGCACCTTATCGCCGTATTGGTTGGGAAAACTGACCGTTTTCTTTTTTATATCATAAGTAAACAGTCCGTTGTTGTTCATCCCTATCAGCAGCCCTTTCCAAAATACCATCTGGTTAACTTTAAAGATCCTTTTTTCGTAGACCGCAAGCCGCTTATATTCACCGCTAAGCGGATCAAACTTTCCGAAACCATTGTCCTCGGTTTGCAGGTACATGTTATTTTGTCGGTCAAAAATAACATGGTTAATATTTCCTACCGGATAATATCGGGAACTCTGGTCTGTAATGCAGTATAAACCAGCGGTGGTGCAAAGCCAAATACGGCCGGATTTATCCTTTACCATGGCGGTGCAGGAAATATCGGTAGTAACTGGCGAAAAGCTGGTCAACTGTGCTGCTTCCCGGTCGTATTCAAACAGACCCTTATACGTTCCAACCAGTATATTACCATTTTTCTTTTCCGAAAAACAGCTGATCGTTATGTCTTCGCCGCTGTTGTCGGGAAAAAAAGAACGGCCCAGGTTCCTGAATTTAAACCTGTCCGGGTGATAGTAAAGCAGCCCATGATTTAAAGTACCTATCCACAACCCGTCCTGGTTATCAAAATAAAGTGTGCTTACCTCGGTATTAACAGAAGTGCCGTCCACCATTTCCAGCTTCTTTATCTGCTGTTTTTCAAAGTTTCTACGATCGAAAAACCACAAACCCTGGGTGCAGCTGATCAGTAAATCACCCTTTTGACTTAATGATAAATAGTTGAGGGCATAATTAACTTCCAATAATTTTTGCCAAATGTTTTTATTAAGATCATACCAAAGCAATACCCCTCCCCCGGGTCCTGTTCTTAACTGATACAGATCATTATTCTTTTGAACCGGGAACAGGGTACTGTTATACTTGGCCTGATCAGCACTGCTTAAAGAGTTTCCGCTTAATATTTGTCTGCGAGTGGCCATGTCCAGACACACATAGGCTCCGGATTTATAAAACAGATACACTCGCCTGTTCATAACGGCTATATCATACAGCATATCCCTTTTTCCGTTAACGACGGATGCGCGCGAAAGAAAGCTGAGCAGTTTTCCCGTTTTTTGATTGCGATAGAGGAGTTGATCGGTCCCGGTAAGGAACCATAGGTTACGGGCGTCATCCATAAAAAGATCGGCCACGGGCTCGTGTACGCCCAAATGCGTCAGCACACTGTCTGCCTTTTTCTCAAATCGTCCGGTCGTGTTATCAATGAGCATCAGCTGCCCCTGGTTTTTCAGCCAAAGCCGCTCCTTGTTTTCCACGTAACTTCGCAGGTAGCCCAGGTAGCCTTTCAGGGCATAATGGTATTGCGCATTTGTATGAATGTATTCAAATGTAGTACCATTGTAAATATTGATGATTCCGTTGGTTATGATCACCATACGACCATCCTGAAGCTGGGTTATGTTCCGGACTTCGTTATTGGCCAGCCCGTTGGTGGTATTTATAGGTGTAAAGGCAAAATGCTGTTGGGCAGTGCTCCTGTTGCATATAAATACAAGAAGAGCAAGTATTGCGCAATATCTGATCAAATGGCTAAATATACTCCTCATCCCACAATGGCCTTAAACTAACAAAAGGAAACTCCTTTAGCGGCCTAATTTAGGCTCGCCAAAGGAAGTTTCCAACATATAACCAACTAAAAATTAAAATTTACTTCAACTCCGTGAAGGGTGAATATAGTAAGTCTCCAACGCCTTGTGTTTTAATACCCACTCTTGCGAAAGTTACACCCGTAGTGCGTACCGCTGCTTTATCGGCAGTGCTAAGCGTTTTCAAATTAAAGCTGATGGTTACATCACCGGGAACTTTACCCGTAAATGTACGTTCGGCCTGCTTTGAGGTGATATCAACGAGGTGGCTTGTGCCTAAATAGAGCACCACCTTTTCCAGATTTGCTGTCGGCACCACTTTTTCCAGCTTGAAAGTGGCTGTAAAAACCGAATCGACAAATGTCGTTTTATAGTCAGATATCCAGTGATAAGGCGTTACATTAAAATTAACGTCCTTCGCCTCACCTTTCAGTGTTAATTTGATAGTATCCGGCTGTACCCAGGGGCCCTTACCGGGGCTGTTGACTAAGGAATAGTTACCGTCAAAAGTTACGATGGTATACGTTCCATCGGCCTTGGTAAACATTTTAATAACACCGTATACAAATTTTCCAGGCCCGGTTTGGATCAATTGCAAAGGGTTAGAGCCCCCGGCATCTGATGAAGTAGCCATAACCTGTATAGGCTGGCCTTTATATAAAAACCTGCCTGATATTCTTGAGGTCGGATAGCTTCGGTTATCCAATTCTTTACTGCATGATGAAACAAGCAGGAAAGAAGCCATGGCGAGTCCTATTAGTGAAAAGGCTATTATTTTATTTCTCTTTTTCATGATAATAATCTTTTTAAATGTTATTGAAGGGGATTAAGTACCATCTTCGGATTATTGACGATCCAGCCGTTATCGATGCTAGCATAGTAGGCATTAGGCAAAAATAACAACGGGGTTGATTGACGCTTGTACGATACCTGCCTGGTAAACACCCATTTGCCGTTGTTTGGGTCACCGGCGGCAACTACTTTATATGGATATAATGAGTAAGGATGAGCAATAGGATCGTTGGTTGTACCTGTCCACAAGGTATGCGCTATTCTCCATCTTCTTAAATCCCAAAAACGGTGATCTTCAAACGCGAACTCAACACGATATTCATTTACGATCTTATCAAAGGTTAAGGTAGCCTCTGTAAGTGGCTGAATACCTCCGCGACTTCTCACAGTATTGATATATTGTACTGCCGATGCTTTGTCACCCATTTCAAAAGCTGCTTCGGCGGCAATTAAATAAGCTTCTGCCATTCTTAAACGCGGCATCCACATTTCGCTATAACGCGGGTTAAGACCGGCACCTGCTGTTTCATCCAAAAATTTACGTACCAAAAAGCCTGTTTTGTTTACATAATTCGCTGATATAGAAGCAGGTCCATTTAGAGATGTAACTAACCCATTTGCATCCGATGTTCCGGGGTTAGCTGTCTTAATTACCCATGCACCCGCGCCATTTTTATTTAATTGCCCAGCCTGCAGTATTACAGGGATGCTACGGTACGGCGCATTTGGCCAGATAACTGTACCCCATAAGCGGGCATCGCGTACTTTGAACGGATCTTCGACGTCATTATAAAACACATAAGATCCATCCGGATTGTTGGTTTTGATCGTCGGGTTAGAACCGTCTTTGTTCTCAAAAGCCTCTACCAGGTTAAGCAAAGCACCCAAGTTATTGCCTTCTGAATAATCACGGTGTGTATAAGGCATTGCCTGACTGGTAAACTGCGTAACCTGGTTAGGGCTTTTCCTATCAAGCGCCCAAATAACTTCGGTGTTAGCTGTTTTAACGTTGATAGCATTGTAAAAGCCCAGACCAGGATTGGCAGGATCTGTTTGAATTTTGTAAGGAGTAGAACTGGTAATCAACAGTTTTGCTGCATCAAAGGCTATTTTATAAAAGCCTGTCGCTTTATCAGCCGGAATACCGGCTTCCCATCCTGCTGTTTTTATAGCCGGCGTTAATTTATTGCCGTAATTAGCAATAGATCCCGCATAAACTGCCGCACGCGCCTTAAGCAGCAACGCCGCCCATTTATTGGGAACAGATGCACCTACTGACGCCGTACCAGATAATTTTGTCATGGCTAAATCGCACTGATCTATAACGTATTGGTATGCGTCCGCTTCTGTTGAACGTGGAATTTGAAAAGACCCAACATCCATACCCGACTCATAGGTAAAAACCTTGTCGCCTACAATAGGCATACCGCCAAAAGAGCGGGTCATGCAGAAATAATACCAGGCACGCAAAAATATGGCTTGCCCTTCCATGTCCACGCGCTCGGTCTCGGGTATGGCCGACTTAGCCGAGTTAGAGCGTACACCTTCTAAAAATTGATTTAACCGGCGTACAAGCCCATAATCAACCGTTCTGTTAAAGTTACGACTAACTAATTTCTCATCATCCGTAGTTGTTGGCGAACCATACTGCGTGTTAGCCTCATCTAAAAGATGATAATTGCCTACAGCCCCATTATTCTGCCCAAAGCCTACCGACGTATAAAAGTTAGCTAATGTAGCCAGTACAAGACTTCTATCAGAATAGATAATGTCCTCACCTAGTTTATTTACTGAAACTGTGTCCAGGTTTTTTTTGCACCCCATAAACGCAGCGTTTATTACGAGGAGCGCAAAAAGACAATATAATTTGGTTTTCATTTTCGTAGTGGTTAAAATTTAACTTGA
Source organism: uncultured Mucilaginibacter sp. (assembly GCA_946479225.1). The sequence goes on from CAMLFI010000013.1 coordinate 9,380, forward strand.
ACGCCCATGGTGTAAACTCGCGGATTTGGGTATGAATTACCGCCATTGCTGGTAATTTCAGGATCAAGCCCACCCGGCATATTGGTTATTTGCGCTATGTTTTGTCCCGCTATGTAAACCCTGAGATTTGAAACGCCTACGCGCTTTAACACCGTGTAAGGTATGGTATAAGCTATTTCAAGATTACGCAACTTTATATAATAAAGATTTGTCTGCCAATAGTTATTTGGCCAATGCGTGGTCATCCAGTTGTTAGCACCACGTGTAAGCAACGGATATTTTCCTATGTTAAACCCACTGTTTCTATCCCAAATGTCTTTATACCAGGTCGAGTTGTCTGCCAGATACTGAGACACGTTTTGGTTAGAATCAAAATACCGCATATAACCCTGTTGCTCATACGTTGTTCCGGTAGCACCGGCAAAATCAGCCCTGACCTCAAATCCTTTATAGCTTCCACCCAGATTGAAACCAAAATTTATCCATGGCGTGCCGCTGTTTACTCGATAAGTAACCGTTTTCATATCCAGGTCATTGATAAATCCGTCGCCATTAACGTCCTCAAATTTAAAATCGCCGGGGCGAATGGTTCTGTTACCTTCGTGATCCTGATCAATTGGATAGTTCCTGATCTCTTCCCAGCTTTGAAACTGGCCTATGCCTATCAACTGCATTGTTCCGTCGCGGTATCTTCCTTCATCGTTGTTCGGGCCGCCTCTATACCTGGCCCAATCACTGGTCCAGCGCTCATCTTGTTTATAACGATATCCTGTTATCCAGCGCGAAAAGGTAAAGTTACCTCCGAAGAAATAATTAAACTCGCCAACTTTGTCTCTCCAGTTGATAGAGCCTTCAATACCACGTACAAAGTCTGAGTTCAGGTTCTCATTTGGACGCGAAAAACCTACCAGGTCCGGCAATAAAACATCTACCCGCCCGGCAGCCAGCCCCGTTTGCTGGCGTTGAAACCATTCAAAGCTGCCGCTAAGGCGGTTATTCAGCAAGGTTACGTCAACGCCAAAATTTAATGCTTTAACTCGCGCCCAGGTTAAATTAACCGAAGGGAGGCCCGCTATTCTTGCCGTTATAATCTCTTGCCCATTAACTATAGCAACGCCCTGATTACCGTAATTATAGCCGGCCAGGTAGTCTAAAGTACCACCAAGTTCCTGCCCCATTACACCATAAGATGCTCTTAATTTAAAATCGTTAATGTTGCTTAACAGCTTACTATTTTTCCAGAAATCTTCTTCAGAAACACGGTAGGCTACGCTTCCTCCCGGAAAAAATCCCCACCTTTTACCGTCTATATAACTAGGCGACCCATCATATCTTCCTACAAATTCCGCAATATATTTCCCTTTATAATCATAGTTAACCTTGGTTGAATAATTCTGTCTTTTCGTCAAAAAGCTAAGGTTATCTGTCAGGGTAGTAATTGCCGAAGGTGTATTGGGTATAAACGCAATTCCGTTTGCTGCAGGGCTACCCAACGCGTACAAATTGGGCGAAATATTACTTCTTGCTTCTACGCCTGCAACTGCTTGCAAATTATGGCCGCCAAAAGATTTTTTATAATCTAACTGGAAGTTGGTTGTAATATCCCTGCTATTAGAAAAATTCCGTTCAACATAGCGCGCCGCAGGTAAATTGGGCGCTAAATCATATTTTGATGTAGCAGTGTTATATATATACAGCAAAGGCGATTTTTCATGAAGGTCCTGCTGCGTATTGCTAAACGAATAGCTTCCAAGCGCACGTGCCTTAAGACCAGGTAAAATTAAAACTTCTATATTGCCGTTAACGGTTATAGCATTTCTTATCTGCGAGTACTTGCCCGAGGTTTCATAACCTACCCAACCATAACTGTATTGAGGATCTACAGCTGAAATACCCGGATACGCAGGATTGTCATTGGCATATGGGCGAAGGGTAGGCAGGTTACGGAATGCAGTTTGTTCTGCAAAGCCGTAATCATCACCCGGCAAGCCTGCTTGCGAGGTCTCTTCTACACGGCCAATAATACCCACACCTACCTTAATACGCTTACTTATATTAGCATTCACTGTAGATTGAAAGTTGGTCCGCTTAAAGCCATCGCCCAGGTTGCGCATAATTGGCTTTTGCTGAAGGTTACCCACGCTTACATAATAGTCGGTGTTTTCAGAACCACCTGAAAAGTTGAAGCTGTTATAGATCTGCGGCGCTGTTTTGCCCCAAATAAAATCATACCAGTCAAATCCTTTATGCGCGTCGTCAGATTCATTCATCCATTTATCGTACTCTTCTCTGGTTATACTTCGCTGCGAGCTTACTTTTCCGTCTCCGTATGTTTCATTTTGCACAAGAGCTTTTATAAAGGTCTTTACATCGGCAGGTTTATTATAGTTAGCTACTTTTTGTATACCATAATAGCTTTGGAAGCCAACTGTAGGCTTTTGGTTGCGTTTTCCTCTTTTTGTGGTAATAACAACTACGCCATTGGAAGCCAACATACCATAAATAGCGGCCGAACCGTCTTTTAACACCGATATAGATTCGATGTCGTTAAAGTCCATATTAGAGAAACTATTGTAATCGCGGGTAACCCCATCAATAACGATCAAGGGTGTGCCATAGTTGCGGATCTGTAAGCTTGGTGCACTACCCGGCCGACCGTTGTCTTGTCTGAAGGTAACACCCGGCACCTTTCCTACCAATGCTCCTGACGCCGTAGCAGTACGAGAGTGAGAAAGTTCATCGGCAGTAACCGTTGATATAGCGCCGGCAAGTGTAGCCTTTCTGGTGGTTAAACCAAAACCGGTAATAACTACCTCGTCCAAATTTTGGGTTACTTTTGATAGTTTGATGTCGAGCACCGTTTTGCCGCCTACCGGAACTTCAAGATCCGTATAGCCTACAAATTTAACTACCAAAACCGTGCTGGCGCTGGGTACATCTATTGCGAATTTACCGGCAACGTCAACAGCTACGGCGTTTGTTGTGCCCTTTACCCCAACGGTTGCCCCGATTAAGGTTTCGCCGGTTGAAAGGTCGGTTACTAAGCCGGTTACTTTAAGTGGTTGAGCGTTTTGGGAGTACGCGACGTTATTTAGTGTTACAATAGCTAAAAACAAAACAGTTATTTTTAATGGTATTGTCTTTCCGAGCATTTTAAGCCGGTACAGTATTTCCTTGTGTGTAAAAAAAATCATAAAAAAATGTTTACAAGTGGTTAATAATTAATTATCGGATGGTGCGATGGTCATCGTGAACGTGCCGGATAATTACGAAGTGTCGTTCATATCTTTTTCGACTTTAAGATGTTACTAATAAGTAGAGACAATCAAAAGGTAGCTTTATACTCACTCCCTGAATTTTTTAATAAATTGAAAATGGTTTAATAATTAATTATCGCAAGGCGATGGTCATGATGAGCACGATGGATGTTTACGAGGTGTTTTTCATATCACTATCTTTTAAGTTAATAAATGGCGAACATTACAATCCCTGGATTCGGAATGATTGTAAGGCCCTAATTGGTAGTGCTAAAATGATGAAAGCGCCTTTTACATCGATTTCGTGATTGTTGAAATGATTTGCGCATTAGTTGATTTTTGCCTATCATATGTCAGGAATGGCTAAATCGAAAATTTGAATTATTTTTTTTACCTAAAAGCTTAGTGGTTCGGTCTCTGCGTTTTTAGAAAGGTGTGGCATCGTAACACCATGGAATTCCAGGCAACAAGGGCTGGCGTATTTAACTAAAAGTAGAATACTTGGACTAGTTGAAAAAATAAATGGCGGCGGTGTAGTGAATGGCGGCGGTGTAGTGAATGTCGCGTTCTAAAGATAACCTGGTAAAAGTTTAGACATCTCACTTAAATTACCTGGAGCTATATTCTCTCGCTGTGATTTGCAGAATTCAATGCAACGTTTGGTCCGTTGCCTTGGTTTGGTCCAACCATAAACCTTTTAGATGTTGGTAATCCGCGAACTAACGCGAAGGATTAGTGGCTCGGTCGAACCGTTGCAATGATTTAATATTAAAAAGCCATCCTACGCAAATCTTCTAAGAAATAGTTCGAAATTTGCCCAGTCTGGGCTACTTTTAAGAAAGGCCCCGCACGGGGCCTTTCTTGTTAAATAGATGTTCACAGTTTGGAATGCCGCTTTTTTATTGCTTATAAGTTACTGGCTCTGAACGTTCTAAATGGAAACTGATCAATATTTACAGTTAGTACCCTTTTAAAAGGGTATCTTTGCGCCTTATGAGGCAGTTAAAGATTACTCAATCCATTACCAACCGTGAATCACAGTCCCTGGATAAATATTTGGCCGAGATCGCAAAAGTCGACCTGATCACGGCCGAAGAGGAAGTCCGCTTAACACAAAAAATCCGCGAAGGCGACCAAATGGCGTTGGAACGCCTGGCTAAAGCTAACCTTCGTTTTGTAGTCTCTGTAGCCAAACAGTACCAGAACCAGGGTCTGACTTTGGGCGACCTCATTAATGAAGGGAACGTTGGTTTGATTAAAGCGGCAGGACGTTTTGATGAAACCAAAGGTTTTAAATTTATTTCCTACGCTGTATGGTGGATTCGTCAGGCGATCCTGACCGCCGTAGCCGAACAATCCCGGATCGTGCGTCTGCCCTTGAACCAGGTGGGTTCACTCAATAAGATCAGAAATTCCTCATCCAGGCTGGAACAGCGCTTCGAACGTGCACCTACGCCCGAGGAGGTGGCAGAGGACCTGGAACTAAGTGTCGACAAGATCACCGATTCAATGGCCAATGCCGGCCGCCATATCTCAATGGATGCACCCTTCATCCAAGGGGAAGAAAATACATTATTGGATGTCTTACAAAATAGTGAGGCCACTACGGACAGCGAATTAATGGCAGATTCGTTGAGTCAGGAAATCAAGCGTTCACTCGGCTCATTGGTAGAAAGAGAACGGGATGTCCTGATACTATTATTTGGTTTAAACGGTGTCGCCCCGCATTCACTGGAGGAAATAGGCGAAAAATATAACCTTACCCGAGAGCGTGTCCGTCAAATTAAAGACAAAGCACTTACGCGCTTGCGCCAGGGCACTAAATCGAGACTGCTCCTATCCTATTTATAGGCGTACTTACCTGCCGCCTAGCGATTCTGTATATAAATTACCCCAAAAGTGGTTATTGCTTCGCGCAGAGCAGATTTCGGCCAACCTGCATATTGTCAAGATTTTATTTACAAAGTTTACATTTTTATTTACAATCCAAATTCGTCGCGCCGAAAAATATCAAGGTAGATTCGCTGAATCAATTCTAATTAGGATCAATAAATAAAAAAATTATGAAATATATACACGTATATGCTTTGTTCTTAATGTCTGTTTTCCTCACTTCCTTTGGGCAAAATCAAACAAACGTACCAATAGATAATATCAAGACCGAAATTAAAGACACAGGGCCTAACATAATGGTTCGTAGTATAAAAAAGGGCAGAAATGGAACCATTTTGATTGCCGGCCCGAACAACTCAGCATTTGGTGATGTTTTTCGATACGATGGAAAATCTTTTACTAATCTTACAAGTAAAATAGGTTCGCACCAATTTCTGGATGTATTGGAAGATAGACGAGGAAATATTTGGTTCACATCTACTGATTCAGGCGTTTATTATTACAACGGCAAATCCATTCAACATTTCACTACCACGGATGGCCTTGCCAATAATCGGGTTATGTCCGTTTATGAAGATAAAGCCGGCATTATTTGGTTCGGCACCGGAGATGGAATAAGCCGTTACGATGGAAAATCTTTTCGAAATTATAAAAACCCGAACCCCTCGCGTGTTTATAAAGGAGGAAATTGGAATAATGATATTACTACCATCATTGAAGATAAAACGGGGAAATTATGGGTTGGAACAAGAGGCGATGCTTTCGTTTATAACGGAAAAACATTTACCCCGTTAATCCATAAGGGCAAAACTTTTACAAACGTTTGGAGTATAATAGAAGATAGAAAAGGCAATATTTGGCTTGGTGACGTAACCCACGGCCTTTGGCGCTATGACGGTAGTACCTTTACTAACGTATCGGAGAGAGGTACTCATGCTATAATCGAAGATAAAAAAGGAAACATCTGGACTACAGGGCCGGTAAATTCTGCTCATGTGGCCGTCTGGGCACTCTCACGTTATGATGCAAACACCTTGTATAGTAATAAGCCCACTGTAGCCGAAATTATGTCAGGAGATGCTTTTTTGGGGCTTTTGGAAGCTGGCGATGGAAGTATTTGGTTTGGATCTGCCACCGGAGTTTATCGTTATGATGGAAAGACCATCACCGACTTTTATAATAAAGATGGTCAGAAAAAATATATCATAGATACGAAGCAAAGTGTTGTTGTATGGAAAGGTTCTATGCTACTCGGTGATGATGCCGGTACGGGGGACGTGGATCTATTAAAAGGAGAACTGTTGATCGAAAACCGTCGGTTGGTGGGCGGCTCGGTTGAAGTTGACATGAATACAATTGAACAAAAATTTGAGGATCAACGTCCACACAATAAATTACCAGATTTTTTTGATGTCAAAAAATTCCCTGTTTCTACATTCGCAATTACGAAAGTTGAAACAGCAAATGATGGAAAAACTGAAGGGAGAAACGGGAACATGACCATTGAAGCTGTCGCGACTATAAAAGTTAGCGGGAACCTGACCATTGAAGGTATCACGAAGACAGTTACTTTTCCGGCCATAATGCATTTTAAGGACGGGATGGACGGAACCGTGGTGTTGAATGGCGCGCTGATAATTGATAGAACAGATTGGGATATCGATTACAGATCAGAAAAGTTCTTTGATAAGAATGGTGATCTAACAATTTCGAACGATGTTAAACTCCTTATAAAAATCGTAGCAAAGAAAAATAAAAGATAATTAAGATTCAGCTCTATAATTAATTCCTAAATAACTTAAAAAGTTCGCCGTATCGCCGGCTCCCACTATAAAGCCGCTTTACTTTTGTAAAGCGGCTTTATGCATTTTAGATATTATAGCTTAAATTACTTTATCAACCGGTATGTTTCCTCCAGCATGGTAACCAGCGCTTCAAGTTTTACAGGCTTAGCAATATAATTGTTCATGCCGGCTTCTAAGCATATTTCGCGGTCTTCTAACATGGCGTTGGCGGTCATCGCTATAATAGCCGGTTGTTTTGAATAATGTTGCCTTATATAACGGGTGGCTTCTAATCCATCCATCTGCGGCATTTGCACATCCATTAAAATTACATCGTAGTACTGTTTGTCTAGCATGGCAACAACCTCTGATCCGTTTTCTGCCAGTGCCGGTTGGAAGCCGAGTTTCTCAAGCACCCTTAATATCATTTTCTGATTGATCTGGTTATCTTCGGCCACCAAAATATTTAAGGGGTATAAAACCGCAAAATCGTTGTTAAGCAACGTAGCTTGTTTCTGGTTCTGATCGGTTTGGGGCGGTAAGTGCAACAGCTCAGCTACTATTATTTTGCTTAAAGCATGCTGTTTAACCGGTTTGGTTAATACGGCAGTAAATAAGTTGGGGTGTTCCTTTTTAGTTTCGCCTCCAATGGAACTTAACAATATAATCGGCAAGGCTTTATATTTTTCTTTTATAGCGGTACTAAGCTGTACACCGTCCATCTCCGGCATCTGCATATCGGTTATCACAAGGTCAAAACCAGGCTTGCTGTTTAAAATATGTAATGCCTCATTGCCTGAGGAAGCCAGAGTCACTTTAAGGCCCCAATTCTCCAACTGTAGTTGCAAAATTCGGCGGTTGGTAGCATTGTCGTCCACTACCAAAACCTGTCTCCCTTTAACTTTGTCTAGGTTCGGTGCTTCAACCTCCTGTTTTTCCTCCTTGCTTGATTTACATTTTATAGTAAAATAAAAGGTTGTACCAATACCAGGTTCGCTGGCTACTGTGATGTTTCCTCCCATGAGGTTTATCAAGCGCTCACAAATAACAAGGCCCAAGCCAGTACCGCCATATTTTCGGGTTGTAGAGGAGTCAACCTGCGAAAACGCTTCGAATAATTTAGAAAGCTTATCTGCCGGTATGCCAATCCCCGTGTCCCTTATTTCAAAACCAAGTTCCATTACGTCATCGCCCAACATGTTTTTAAGACTCACATCTAAAAATATCTCGCCTTTGTTGGTAAATTTCGTGGCATTGCCTAGTAAATTGATCAAAACCTGCCTAAGCCGCATACTATCACCTATTAAATAGGCCGGCAGTTGGTTGTCCAGCTGGTACATTAAGTCGAGCCCAGATTCGGCGGATTTACCGGCAAAAAGATCGAGTACTTCCTCCACGCAGGTTCTTAGGTTAAAAACATGCGGGTCGAGCTCCATTTTGCCGGATTCTATTTTAGAGAAATCCAAGATATCGTTTATTACGTTCAACAACGCTTCACCGCTATGCAATATGGTTTGCGAATATTCAAACTGTTCAGCA
>CAMLFI010000014.1 GCA_946479225.1 uncultured Mucilaginibacter sp.
GGATCATCATTACGTACTGATAAGGCATGCATGGCGTTAAAACCACCAATACCCGCTTCATTTATAATAGCCTCAGAACCGCCGGTAATAAACATATTGGCGCGCCCCAGGCGAATGTAATTGAAAGAATCTATCAGCGAATTGTTTGACGATGCACAAGCCGAAACAGTAGTAAAGTTTGGCCCGCGTAATCCGTATTTGATGGAGATATGGCCGGGGGCAATATCTGCTATCATTTTAGGAATAAAGAAGGGATTGAACCTTGGTGTTCCGTCGCCTTTTGCAAAGGCAACAACTTCATCTAAAAAGGTTTTTAAACCTCCTATGCCTGACCCCCATATCACACCTATGCGATTGGTATCAAGCTTTGAAAAATCTAACCCGGCGTCTTTTACAGCTTCTTCTGTAGAATAAAGCGCGTATTGAACAAACGGATCGAGCTTACGGGCATCCTTGCGGCCTAAAAAGCCGTCGGCATCAAAGTTTTTAACTTCACATGCAAATTTTGTTTTGAACTTTTCAGTATCAAAACTCTTGATCAAAGCAGCGCCACTCACTCCGTTGATAAGAGCGTTCCAATATTCTGAAACGCTGTTGCCAATTGGAGTGAGTGCCCCAAGCCCGGTTACAACTACTCTTTTAAACCCCATTTAAATAAAATAAGGAGAGCTTATTTAACGTTTTTTTCAAGGTAAGCTATGGCTTGACCTACAGTACCGATAGTTTCTGCCTGATCATCAGGTATAGCCACATTAAATTCTTTTTCAAACTCCATGATAAGTTCCACGGTGTCTAAAGAGTCGGCACCAAGATCATTGGTGAAGCTAGCCTCAGGTGTTACTTCACTTTCGTCAACACCCAATTTTTCAACGATAATAGCCTTTACTCTTGAAGCGATATCAGACATAGTTTTATAGTTTAATGATTAAATAAAATTCTGTGCAAAGAAAAATAAAATCTATCAAATATCAAATCTAAAACCTTTTTAGTTTTTGACCAACAAAATTTAATTCCACAATGCTGTTTTTGTATCTTTAGCGGGATAAATATAGTTATAATTGAACAGGAAAATTTTAAAGTTTGAGATAGATCTCGATTTTATTTTGATAGCCGTAACTGCCTCATTAAAAGACTATCGCGCCTGCTATCTTATCAATAAACACTTAAATTTCAATTTTGTTCGCGTAGATGATCTTACGGTTGATAATTTAAACGGCAACAATAAACGCGGTTATTTTTCGCTGTTCAGCTGCAACTGGGAAGCCAGCGAAACCGACTTTTATTTTATCGCCAACAAAAGTACCGAAGGATATCTTGTTCCGGAAATGCGTAAAGCCGACTATTTTCTGCTAATAAAAAATTATATTGATGAAACCGACCTCGAAAACCTTATTTCATCGGTAAATCGCATCCCCGAAATTGTTGCTGCGGTAAAGATCGACCCAAAAAAAATAAAATCACGCGAAAATCTTCTATTTTAGCGGAAATTTTACACACGTATTATAACCGTGTATAGTTATAAAAATACTTGGATACAGATAAACATGAAATTAGCTAATAACCGCACCAAAATTGTTGCCACCATGGGGCCGGCATCGTCAAATAAAGATGTACTGCTGTCAATGATAAGAGCCGGCGTAAACGTATGCCGTCTTAACTTTTCGCACGGAAAAATTTCTGACCATAAAAAAGTTATTGAAACAATACGCGAAATTAACGAACAGCATAAAACCAACGTGGCCATACTTGCCGACCTGCAGGGGCCTAAAATTCGTATTGGTTTGGTTAAGGATGGCGGTATAAACCTGATTAATGGTACGCATATTAATATAACTACCCACGAGTGTATAGGCGACGACAACCAGATATATATTACTTATGATACGTTTCCGCAGGATGTACAGGCTAACGAGATAATTTTGCTTGACGACGGAAAAATACAAATGCGTGTATTAGAGACCAATAAAATAGATACCGTAGTTTGCGAAGTTGTGCATGGCGGTATTTTAACGTCTCGTAAGGGTGTTAATCTTCCAAATACTAAAGTATCTATCCCAAGCTTAACTGAGGATGACCTGGAACACCTGAATTTTGTTTTAGAGTGCGATGTTGACTGGATAGGCCTGTCGTTTGTAAGAAACGCTGAAGATATTGTTGAATTAAAGCAAATAATAAGCCGCAGCGGTAAAGCCGCCAAGGTAATTGCCAAAATAGAAAAGCCTGAAGCCATTGATAATATAGATGCTATTATAGCGGTTACTGATGGTATAATGGTAGCACGTGGCGACCTTGGTGTTGAAATGCCATTGGAAGAAGTGCCATTACTGCAAAAAATGATAGCGCGTAAATGCCGCGCCGCTTCAAAACCGGTTATTGTTGCTACGCAGATGCTGGAATCAATGATAACTACACCGCGCCCTACCCGTGCAGAGGTTAACGACGTAGCCAACTCTGTATTAGATGGTGCGGATGCTGTGATGCTTAGCGGAGAAACGTCAGTAGGTGAGTTTCCGTTGATCGTGATAGAGACGATGTCAAAAATTATCAGGAACGTAGAAGAGGTGGGTTATCCGTTCAATACCGGTAAAGCCGATATTGATAATGCTAAATCAACCTATTTGGCCGATGCCATCTGCGGATCTGCGGTTTACCTGGCAGAACAAACTGATGCACAGGGAATCATAGCCATGACTTCATCCGGTTATACCGCGTTTGAAATATCAAGCTACAGACCTGAAGCACCTACATATACCTTTACGGCCAACAAGCATTTATTGACTGCCCTTAGTTTAGTTTGGGGAGTACGTACGTTTTACTACGATAAAGTGGAAAGCACCGATCAAACTATTACGGATTGTAATAACATGCTGATAGCTGAAAATTTAATAGCAGCCGGAGATGTTATCATCAACACGGTATCAGCGCCTATTGCCCGCCAGGGACGTACCAATACAGTAAAGGTATCTGTTATAGAATAATAAAGCTATTTCCTTATAGAACATAAAAGAGCCCCGCTATGCGGGGCTCTTTTCGTTTGATACCCGATCAACAAAAAAATCAAAAAATTTCAGCCGAACAAACCTCGTTGAGTAGTTTATGCGTATCGGCAAAACAATAATTCCAGCAAACTTTTAGCATTCCCATAGTATTATTCCTCCCTTTTTAGTGTTTGACGTTCTTAATTCGACCCCGTTACAATCCTATAGTTTAAAACGCGCCGAAATTATCTGTTCGCAGCAATAATTATACTTTAAATTAAAACGGACGACTAATTTATTGTTTTCCTGCAAAAAAAAATTTACTTATTTGTTTTATTTTACACTTCAATGACTATATTGCAGTTCAATAAACCCTAAGTAAATTGATTAAATTCGTGTGGAAGCTCGCCTGGACAGCGGGCGTGGTGCTGTTATGCACAGGGACAATTTTTGCTCAGGAGCGGCAGGATCCGCCTGAGGTTTTACAAAAGCAAACAGATGCGAAACAAGTACTGAGCAACTGGTTCAGTAAAAAAAAGGCTGTATCTTATACAAGTACTACAAAACCTTCAACCATTTGTACCCTCCCCTCTGCTGGTTTTAACCCAAGTGTCGGGCTTTCGGCGGGTGTAACTTCTACGGCGGGCTTAATTTTTGGCGACCCAAAGATCACCACCATGTCTGTTTTAAATGCCAATGCCTACATATCAACCAAAGGGCTTTTACAATTTGAAGTAAAAAACAATATTTTCACTAATGATGACCTGTATAATATCCAGGGTAACGTACAGTTTGGTAAAACCGTGGCGTTAGATTACGGCGTAGGGACAGGTAGCCGGGCTCGCGGTGAACAGGGTTTTTCGTTTGATGGTTTGCCACTATCAAGCAACAGTGAGGTAATGACTATAAATTACTCGTACATCAAAATATCCGAAAGAGTATACCGCCGAGTTGCACCCCACCTGCTGGTGGGCGCAGGTGTTATTTTTAATATATACCAGGATATTGATAACGAACGAAGATTAGGGCGAAACATGAATGCGCATAATGTGAGATACAGCATGAATCATGGTTTTCCTTCATCGGGTTACAACAATAACGGGCTGTTGTTGAATATAGAATATAACTCGCGCGACCATATTAACCGCCCCTACGAAGGCGTGTTCGCCGATGTAGTTTTGCGCACTAACGAAACCTGGATGGGCAGCAACAGGCGGGCAACGCAATTGCGCACAGAATTCAGAAAGTACTGGGGCCTTTCAAAAATTAACCGCGAACATGTAATGGCGTTCTGGTTTTGGGGCAGCTTTCTGCTGAACGGCGATTTGCCCTACCTTGAATTGCCGGGCACCGGTAGCGACCAAACCAACCGTTTAGGTCGCGGGTATACCATAGGCCGTTTTAAGGGGCAGTCATTCGCTTATACAGAGGCTGAGTACCGCTTCCCTATCTCACAAAATAAATTATTTAGCGGCGTGGTGTTTGCCAATGCGCAAACTTCAAGCGCCCAGCGTAATATAAATGATGTTAACCTTGGCGAATTTGTTGAACCCGGCGGCGGATTTGGCCTGCGTATATTATTTAATAAATATACCCGGTCAAACCTATGTATTGATTACGGGGTAGGCACCTACGGAGCGAAGGGAATATTTATTGGCCTGAACGAAGTTTTCTGATCATCAGAAAAATGTGCGTAAATAAAAAAGGCGGTCTCTACGCATTGTGGAGACCGCCTTTTTTTATGCTTTATGTAGTTTAGTTATTAACTACTTCGTGGTGTACGTCATCTGTTGTAAACGGAGAGCCGTGTGTAAAAACACCTGCTATTAAAAATGTACCGCCAATTAAAACATGCGGCAAACAAACCTTACCACAAAAACCGTATAAAAACGGAGATACCAGTAAGATAAAGCCCGAAAATGCATCAAGCACATTATGCGTTGGCATAGGGAAGATCTTAATAAAACCGTGACTGTTATTGCTAAAAATAGCCATTATTAGTTGCACCCATCCTATAAGTATTGGTAGAAAAAGAGCAGCGCCGCCAAAATGGGCAAAATCAAATAACCATGGAGACGCCATTGATACTAAGGCGGCCACATAATTTATAACTCCGTAAAAGCTTCTTGAAATAAATGGGTTCATGTTTTTAATATTGCTTAACCGCACCAAAAGTAATAATTAAACCTAAAAAAACTGCCATAGCTACAGCAAAAAAGTTTATTTAATGTTCAATTAAGTTTTGGTATGCATTAGCGTTTACTGCCGGCTCACGCACAAAAAAGCCCCCGCAGAAACATCCGCGAGAGTGAACCGATAAAAAATTATTCTTCGGCTAAACCCATTATTATTTACTGGTTGGCCTGTGCTTCATCAAAAGAAAGTGTAAAGTTAATAGGCACTGTATACTGCACCTTTACTTTACGACCATTTTGAAAGCCGGGTATCCACTTTGGCGAGGTAGAAAGCACTCTTACAGCTTCCTCTTTAAACTCTTCGCTCGGGCCGCGCAAAGCCTTTATGTCAGACAGCGAACCGTCCATTCCTACAATAAATTGCACAAAAACTTTGCCTTGTATACCCCTTGTCCTCATTTCATTCGGATACTTAAGATTTTTTGATAAAAACCGGGTAAATCCACTCATACCGCCGGGGAAAACCGGATATGCCTCAACTGTTGAAAATACTTTATTATCATCGTTTGGACCAGGCGGCATATCATCCTCGTCGCCAAGTGTAAAATTAATAGGTACGGTATACTGCGTTCTAACTGTCCGGCCGTTTTGCACACCGGGCTGCCACCTGGGCGAGGTGTTGAACACACGCACCGCTTCTGCATTTAGCTCTTCAGAGGGCCCACGAACTGCGTGTACATCAGAGAGTGAACCATCGGCTTCAACAATAAATTGAACAAATACCTTACCCTGAATATTATTTTCCCTGGCTTGCGCAGGGTATCTTACATTGTGCTCTAAAAATTTAACAAAGGCGTTTGAGCCTCCGGGAAATTCCGGTGATTGCTCTACAGATACAAATACTTTTTTGTCGCCCAACAGGTCTTCTATTTCTGATCCATATGTGGGATGATCTTTGTACGGCGTGGTATAATATTGCCGGGCAGCATCAGAATAAACAACCGGTGTGGGGAATTTTACCCGAATCTCGTCCTCGGGTATTTCGGCGTGTTCTATTATTTCGTTAGTGATATTGTCAACCGGTGCCGCAAATACTTCCTTCACACCATCGTGCAGATTGTTAACCGCCGTACTGTTATTTACGGTTGCAGATGAGAGTATCATCATTAATACAAATAAGGGAGCAGACAGGCAGTATTTAAACAGCATTATGCGCTGTGATTTGCTTTTCTGCAACATCATTATGCGCTTTTTAAGCATGCTGTGGCTGTAAAAAGGATTGGTTAATTTATGGGCAGGGACATGAAAGGTTTGGCTGAGTAGCAGCAGGGCATAATCAGCCTTGTCCGTACCCGAACTTATTACCTGCATGTCGGCAATATACTCATGTATATATTTAATGGCAAAGCGGTACAGATAAACAACCGGGTTAAACCAGTTGATGATCATTACCGTTTCTATTATCATCACATCAACCGAGTGCCATTGGGTGGCATGCACCTGCTCATGCCTGGCAATGGCATGATGGTGGGCAACGTCTTTGCCTAAACTTATTTTTTTGAAAAAGGAATAAGCTGCAGAAGGAGATGGTTTCTCTATTTGTTTTTTAAGAACTATTAGCTGCCACATTAACCGCAAGGTTAAAAACATGGTAACTGCTATATAAACTAAAGTTAAAAGGTGGCCTATTGTTACAGATTGTTCTGCCTGCTTAAAGTTGTATGTAATTAATTCAACACCGCCGCCATATAGCGTGCTTTGCACCTGCCTGGTTATAAACAGATCCTTCACCCAATCTGCCTGTATCAATGGTATCGCAAACGAAAGTAACGACGCCGCCACAAGGTAAATGCGGTTAAGCTGAAAAAAGGTTTCGCGACGCAGCAACAGCGCGTAAAAGGCAAAAAACAAAAGCAGGTAAAAGTTTACCAGCAATAAATAATGCCACCAGCTCATAACTTATTTGCTTTTAAGTTTCTCTATCAGTTTAAGTATTTCATCAGCCTCTTTCAGGTCAATTTTCTCCTTTTTTACAAAGTAAGAGAACATGTGCTGTACAGAGTTATCAAAGTAACCATTCATCAGCTTATCAGTAGCAAAATTTTGGTATTGATCTTTGCTTATTACCGGGTAATACTCATGGCTTTTACCATAGGCATTATGGCTTACAAAGCCTTTTGTTTCCAATATCCTGATAATGGTTGACACGGTATTATAAGCGGGTTTCGGCTCAGGCAGTAATTCAATTACATCCTTAACAAAACCTTTTTTTAACTGCCATAATATCTGCATCAATTGTTCCTCAGCACGTGTTAATTCTTTAATTTCCATGATTTTTGATTGTAGTTATCTGTTTTAGTACGGGGTATTATTTATGTTAACGAATTTATTAGTTTAAATTAACAAATGCAAACTAATTTTCATCAGCTTGCATTTGCGTTACTTAACTCTATTAATTTGTGGAGAAGTTTATAGGAACAGTGAACTTAGTGCGCACCACCTTACCATCCACTTGTCCCGGCGTCCATTTAGGCGATTTTGCCACTACCCTTATAGCTTCTGCTTTTAACGTTTCTGATGGGCTGCTAATAGTGTTAAAATGCGATAAACTGCCATCCAACTCAACTATAAAAGTAACAAAAACCTTCCCACCGATCTTCTTCTCCCTGTCTGCTGCAGGGTAGATTATATTTTTGCCGAGGTAATCGATAAAAGCTGATGGTCCTCCCGGAAAACCCGGTATTACATCTACTATAGTATAAACGGTAGTATCATTGCCTGCCGAATTGTAAGGTGTTATAAGCTTTCCATTGTTTTTTTTAAACAGGTCGGCATTCATCGCGCTGGCCGAGAATGACACGGCCGCGACTATTGCTGTTATTTTAAGTGTCTTTTTTAATACGCTCATGTTTATAATATTGGTATTATTTAAGTTATCAGTTAGCTTTTAAATAAAAAGCTAATTCATTAGGTATTTTAAATCAACATGATAGTGATTTAGGCCGGGAGCTTAAGATTCTGTTATTGTAAAGTTAATAGGAACTACATATTCAGTCCGTACTTTTTTACCTCCCTGTATTCCCGGCTTCCATTTAGGTGACATTTTCATCACTCTTACCGCTTCAGCATTTAATGTTTCTGATGGGCCACGAACAGCGGTAACATCGGTTAATTTACCATCCGGCTCAACAACAAACTTAACAAACACTTTACCTTGTATGTTATTTTCCCTGTCTATTGCCGGGTATTTTACGTTCGTTTCTAAAAATTTCCAAAAAGCTTTCTTTCCGGCAGCAAATTCGGGCAAGTGTTGTACCGAAACATAAATGTTTCCATTTTTCGGTTTTTTTGCAACCGGAGCGTTTGGTTTTTGTTGTGCGCCCGCAGCGAAAGAAATTGCAATAACAAATAAGGCTGCAATTTTAAGGGTGTTTTTTAATGTTCTCATGTCTATTTTTATTTGGCTTATATACTATAACGAATTTATTAGTTTATTATTTAACATGCAACTAATTTTTTAGTTATTTTCAATCAATACGTTGTAAAGCAATATCAATGCAAAAATTAACATTAGTAAATTACGCTAACTTCTTAAAGTAAAGTTAACCGGTACGGCATATTTAACACGTACCCTTTTGCCTCCTTGTGCGCCTGCTACCCATTTAGGCGAAAGTTTAATTATCCTAACTGCTTCGGCTTTCAAAGTTGCTGATGGCCCGCGCACAGCGTTTACATCGGTCAACCTACCATCGGGCTCAACAACAAAAGAGACAATTACTTTACCCTGTATATTGTTATTTCTATCTACTACAGGGTATTTTATGTTTTTAGACAAGTAGGTTCCAAGGGCTTTTGTTCCCCCCGGAAAAGTGGGCGATTTTTCAACCACAACAAATACTCTATCGGGGTCCTCAATTACCGGGGTCGGTGCATTTGGTTTTTGTTGTGCGCCGGCACTCAAAGCAAATGCGATAATAAACAATGCCGCTGTTGCGATGGTGTTTTTTAATGCTCTCATGTCTATTTTTATTTGGCTTATATACTATAACGAATTTATTAGTTTATTGTTCGATATACAACTACTTTTTTAGTTATTTTTTTAATCAAACATTTAGCGTATGTTTCGGCTTATAAACCAAATTCTGTTTAATGGAAATTACTTTTCACGGCGCTGCCCGTAACGTTACAGGCAGCAAGCATTTAATACGGCTAAAAAATGGCACCACGATATTGCTTGATTGCGGGATGTTTCAGGGTTTAGGCGATGATACCGACGGGCTGAATGAGCATTTTGGCTTTAATCCGCATAAGGTTGATTACTTAATATTATCACACGCACATATTGATCATTGCGGTTTGATACCACGACTTGTTGCGGAAGGCTTCACCGGCACCATATTTTGCACACCGGCTACCATGGATCTTGCCCGTATATTACTGATGGATTCGGCTAAAATACAAATGCAGGATGCCGAATACAGCAACAAAAAGCGCCTGCGCAAGGGCTTGCCTCTACTTGAGCCGCTATATAGCGATGACCAGGCAATGGAAGCATTGCGCCTATTTAAGATCGTTGATTACCACGAACACTATGCCATAACGCCTGATATAAAATTCCATTTTAGCGATGCCGGGCACATATTGGGCAGCGCTGCCGTGCATTTGGCAATTACCGAAGATGGAAAAGAAACACATATAAGTTTTAGCGGTGATGTTGGGCGCTACGGCGACCTGCTTTTAAAAAGTCCGCAAAGGTTTCCGCAGGCTGATTACATCTTGCTGGAGTCTACCTATGGCGATTCCTTGCATAAAGATATAGGCCCAATTGAAGATGCCTTGCTGGAGACTATTAAGCAAACCTGCCTGGTTAAAAAGGGCAAAGTAATTATCCCCGCGTTTAGCGTGGGCCGCACCCAGGAGCTTTTGTATGCTTTAAACGCGCTTGAACTGCGTGGCTTATTGCCCAATGTGCCTTATTATGTTGATAGCCCGCTATCAGAAAAAGCCACGCAGGTAATAAAAAGCCATCCCGAAGTTTATAATAGTGGCGTTAAAGAGGTAATGAAGGTTGATGCTGATCCCTTCGCATTTAAGGGCTTAAGTTTTGTCCTCTCAACAGAGGCATCAATAGCGCTGAATAATAACCCCGAGCCTTGCGTTGTGATATCAGCATCGGGCATGGCCGAGGCGGGCAGGGTAAAGCACCATATAAAATATGCTATCAATAATGCTAAAAATACCATATTAATAGTAGGCTATTGCGAGCCTAACTCATTGGGCGGACGTTTGATGAGGGGCGAAAAAGTGGTTCATATTTTTGGAGATGAATATGATGTAAAAGCGGAAGTGGCAGAAATACGATCAATGAGCGCGCATGGCGATTATGAAGATCTGCTTCATTTTTTAAAATGCCAGGACCCGACCAAAGTGCGTAAAATATTTTTAGTGCATGGCGAATATGATGTACAACAACACTTTGCCGAAACACTTAAAGAGAATGGCTTTGCCAATATAGAAATTCCGGCTCAGCATCAAAAAGTGATATTAGCGTAATATACTTACAACCCGGCTCTGATTACTACGATTCAGCGAATAGCTTAAGCTATTCGCTCATAACAAACGACGCGTGTTTGAAAAAGCAGGTATTAACAGTTTTGGCATACAACTCATATCCATAACCAGACAGGAACGTGTTTATATCAGATTGCAGCATTTCTGTGTATGAAAAATCTGTTTCAACCAAAATAACCGAAGGCACATACTTTTTCCAGTCATTTGATTTAAGTACCTGAAAGTCCAATCCTTCGGCATCAATAGTTAAAAAATCTATTTGCTTACCGGTTGGCAGGTGCTTATCCAGTATCTCTGATAAGCGCTGGGTTTTAAGGTCTATTACCCGCTCAATATTATATTGCGGCTGTGCACTCCTCAGCTCCGCTATTTCTTTAGAAAACGTATTAAGGGCATGCTCATTAAACACATAAAACTGCAAGGTTTCGCTTTTGTCAGAAACCGGAATTTCTAAATTAATGTCTAAAGGGCGTTCCTTGTTAAACAAGGCCATGCTGCCGGGTAGCGCGTCAATGTTAATACCCCGCCATCCCTTTTGGTAAAACTTATAGGTATTTGAGTAACGAATGGGATGTAAAGCTCCTACATCAACAAAAAAACCGTTTGGCGTGTGGTCAAAAATACGGCCCAGTACCATGTCCTCTCCCAGTTGCGAATATGATATGTTCATATATTTTCCCGGATCTTTATAACCCAATAGTTTTCTTAACGTGCGGCGTAATCCCATTGATATCTATACTTGTTAATGGCGCAAATATAAAATAAAAGGCCGCTTCCGCCTCAAATTAAGCTTTATATGTACGAAACAAAATCAGTTGAGGATAGTGGCAGAAAAGCTTAGCTTTACCCCACCAAACTTTATAATTTGTTACGGAAAAGCATTTTCAATTTCATTGATTTTTTTTACGGTCCGTTTAAAAAATGGATCCCACTGCATACATTCCGCTATGCAGCCTGCGGTGGCGGAAACACGGCGTTTGATATTATTCTGTTTTCCGTTTGTTATAATTTCATTTTCAAAAAGCAAGATTTTCACCTTGGCGATTTTACTTTAAGCCCTTACATAGCTTCGCTGCTTTTATCGTTCAGTATTTCCTTTTGTACCGGATTTTATTTGAACAGGTACATAGTTTTTAAGGAATCGGGATTACGGAGAAGTGTGCAATTGTATAGGTTTATAGCGGTAAACATACTCTGTATTGCCCTGAACGCGCTCTTTATAAAGATTTTTGTAGAGTACCTTTACCTTTATCCCACCCTGGCCAAGGTAATAGCCACGGTTATTATTGCCGTTATAAGTTATATGGTGCAAACTCACTTTTTCTTTAAAATAAAAGAAGACATTATACATAATGAAAGCTGACCAAGCGTAACCCTTTTTTAGGAAGGGTCAGTTTAAAAGGTGTTCCAAACCGGTTGATTTGCTGTTCCAAAGTGTTCCAAATTGAAGTGAAAATCTAAAAACAGTACAAGATGCTTATTATCAAATAATTGAAGGCGTTTTACAGCTAACTTTACTGACTTATAAGTAGTTTCAAAGTGTTCCAAAGTGTTTCACATTCAACTGAAAATATGTTGATATACAGTTGTTTAACTCCGTCAACGAAAAAATTAATTTTTAAGGCTTTATATTTTTTGGAACACCGCGCATCACCCTTATTAAGCCATTATCAGTTACAAATAAAATTGTAGTTTTACCTAAACCATAATTATGATTGCAACCACCAAACCCCGCCTGCTTTCGCTCGATGTTTTTCGGGGTGCAACGGTTGCTGCCATGATATTGGTTAATAACCCCGGCGACTGGGGGCATATTTACGCCCCGCTTGAACACTCTGCCTGGAACGGTTGCACCCCTACCGACCTTATATTTCCTTTCTTCCTGTTTATAGTAGGTGTATCCATAGTTTACGCTATGGAAAGCAAGGCCGAAGTAAAGGCCAACCACTCAAAAATTTTATGGAGCGCCTTCAGGCGCATGCTGATCTTGATCGTCATCAGCCTGATAACGCAACTGCTTTTTCATCCGGGTTTTGCTCATTTGCGTTTTCCCGGGGTACTGCAGCGCATTGGCGTTGTGTATTTTATCAGCACCCTTATTTACCTTAAAACCACACAAAAAACCCGCGATGTACTGTTCGCTACATTGCTTGTTGGGTATTACATTTTAATGGTGTTTGTACCTGTACCCGATACCGGCAAAGCAAGCCTTGACCCTGAGACCAATATGGGCGCCTGGGTTGACCGCATGGTGTTCTCATCCAATCATTTATGGTCTGAATCAAAAACCTGGGACCCCGAAGGTTTATTGGGCACACTGCCCGCCATTGCAACCTGTTTGTTTGGCATAAGAGTTGGCACCTGGCTAAAACGCAAGAACCGCGATGACGCCGTTAAAGTAAGCTGGTTGTTTATATATGGCTTTACGGCAATAGTTGCCGGCTTGCTTTGGGGATTATTCTTCCCCCTCAATAAAGCCCTGTGGACAAGCTCGTTGGTTTTGTACACCGGTGGCTGGGCAACGGTAGCACTGGCCCTCTGCTACTGGTTAATTGATGTGCAGGGCCATAAAAAAGCCGCCATGTTTTTTGTACCCTTGGGTGTAAACGCCATAACGGCCTATGTGCTTTCTAACTATATTCCGCACTACATTACCAATAAAATACGTGTCGGGGGCAAAAACCTTTACCAATGGGTTTTTGAACCATATTTTTTATCTTATGTAGCATCTGCCCTTAGCGGTTTACTGCTGGTTTTTATAATTTGGGGGTTGATGCGTATATTGTATAAGCGAAATATAGTTATTAAGGTATAGCGGATTCACAAAAAACACGTCAAAAAATAATTTTTACCTAACCCTTTCGTTTTTGCATCTTTAGCCCTAATTATTTTAAACTTTAATATGAATTTTAAGCATACCTTTTTTTTATCGGCAACTGTGTTGTTGGTTACTGCAGGCGGAGCGTTTGCCCAGGTAAAGAAAAAACCTGCGGCCTCTCCTAAAAGCAAGCCTGTGTCACCGGCTACTCAAATTGCGCCACAGGTTACCACGCAAACTTTACCTGCAGACCCTTTTTTGTTAAAAGGCACTTTAGCAAACGGCTTAACCTATTATGTAAGAAACACACAAGCGCTTCCCAAAAAAGCAGAGTTGGTTTTGGTCAACAAAGTCGGATCGGTATTAGAAACCGACGCGCAGCGCGGCTACGCCCATTTAATAAGCCATTTAGCGCTTAAAGGCACAGCAGATTTATCAGAGGACCAATTGGCTGGTTTCCTGAAACTTACAAAAAACAACTTAAAAGCCGACAGTAACGCCATAAGCAGTTATGATGAAAGTGTATACCGCCTTACTGTACCAACAGATACGGCTGACGCGCTAAATAAAGGTTTGAATTTATTTGCCGGATGGGCAGGTAATCTAGCCTTTGATCCTGCTAAAGTAAACGCTGCCAAAACTGCTGTATCCGAAGAGTTGAAAAACGGTGCAAATGTAATGAAAGACAGGCTTGACAAGGCCGCCCTGCCATTTATGCTTAACAACTCGCGCTATGCGCTGCGCAATCCCAAAGGAGAAGCAGCTGTAGTTGCTGCCGCGGATGCAGTTACTTTAAAAAGCTTTTATGCTGATTGGTACCGCCCGGATCTGCAGGCCATTATTGTTGTTGGTGATGTTGATGTAAAAAAGGTTGAAACTTTAATAAAAAACACCTTTTCATCTTTAAAGGCTTCTGCCAACCCTAAACCTGTTATCCCTTATACAATGACACCGGTAGTCGGGACCCAGATAAAATTTATTACTGATAAGGAGTTGCAGTATGTAGTTACCCAGGTTGTTATAACGCATCCCCAAACTATAGCCAAAACTCCAACAACTTATATGCAAAATGTGCAGCTTAATTTATTTAATCAAATGCTGGCAGCACGTATTGATGAGTTGAAACAACAGTCAAACTCACCGTTCTTGTTTGCCCAGGCAGGTTACAATAGCTTTATTGGAAAACAGGATGCTTTTATAGCGATGGCTATATCTAATTCCAGGGGGATTGATACCGCCGTAAAAACGCTAGCCACAGAGATTGAGCGTATACGAAAATTTGGTTTTGTAGCAACCGAACTTGAACGCGCCAAACAGGATGGCCTTTCGCAAATAGGTTATGAATATGAGCAACGTGACAATATATTGCCTGTAAGCATTGCTGCAGAATATCAGCGTAATTTTCTGACGGGCGGCATCGCAACGGGCACCAGCTATAAGTATAATTATTATCTTAACAACATTGGCAAAATTGACCTTGCAGCAATGAATGCGTTGGCTGCAAAGTTATTAACGCAAAACCGAGTTGTTTTAATACAGGCACCCGAAACCGAAAAGGCGCTGTTACCAACAGAACCCGCAGTACGAAACTGGTTTACTACCGGCGGTGCTGCACTTAAAGGCTATGTAGACAATGCAAGTATCCCCCTTATGGAAAAACTGCCCATAGCCGGCAAAGTAACGAGTATTAAAACAGATAGCACTATACTTGTAACCAACGTAACGTTATCAAATGGTGTAAAAGTAATTTTAAAGCCTACGCAATTTCAGGCTGGGCAGATCATTATGAATGGTTTTGCATTTGGCGGTACATCACTCGCGTCTGACGATGATTTCACTTCGGCCGACCTTGCCGCAAGAGTTATAAGCACAAGCGGAGTTGCCGGCTTTAGTCAAACCCAACTTGAAAGAATGCTTCGTAATAAAAGTGTAAATATTGCACCCTATACAAGCGATATTATTCATGGTTTTACCGGCTTTACATCGTCTGACGATTTTGAAACGGCCATACAGCTACTCCATCTTTATTTTACACAACCCCGCAAAGATGCCGCGGCATGGCAAAGCTTAATAGCGCAAACTAAAGGGGCGTTGGTTTTGCGCGCTGTGGAAGAAACCTCAATGTTGCAGGACACCGCAAACGCCATTTTAAACGGTTATAAAAAACGCGGCATGACAACTACTATACCTCAGTTGAACGCTGCCAGTTTAGATAAGGCTTATCAATTCTATAAAGACCGTTTCTCAAACGCGGCCAACTTTACTTTTACATTCACCGGCTCTTTTACGGTTGACGCTATATTACCTTTCATTGAAACCTATTTAGGTTCGTTACCAACCAAGCCCGGCACCGAAACCTTCAAAAACCTGGGTATGCATCCGTCGGCAGGCAACGTCACCAGAACGTTGGTTAAAGGCAAGGGTAATAATGCTATAAGCCAAATAATATTTAGCGGGACTTACGATTATAACGCGGTTAACAACATTGATCTGGATGCGCTGGAAACAATATTATATTTAAAAATAGCGCAGCGGATAAAAGACACCACCGGAAATATTAATGTAGGTGTAAGAGTGAATTATGCAAAACTCCCCGAAAGCAGATACCGAGTAAATATTGATATTGAATGCCCGGTTGCAGATCTTGACAGAATTACCGGCTATGTTATGGACGAAATAAACAAGTTTAAACAAAATGGCGCTGAGCAAAAAGAACTAAATACCTTTGTTTTAGATGACGCTCGCAATACCCAGGCGCAAATGAAACAGAACGCATTTTGGAGTGGTGCGTTGAATGTTGCCGCTCAAAATGGCGAAGATCCTGGCAAAGTACTACTACACGCACAGATGCTGCAACAATTAACTATACCGCGTACTAAAGAAGCAGCCAATAAATATCTTAATAATGCCAACCTTATCAAGTTGGCGCTGATGCCGGAGAAGAAATAATTATTTAGGTCGATATTTATGTAAAAGCCGCCCAATAATCGGGTGGCTTTTGCTTTTTATATAGTTGCGTTGCGCCGCTATCTCACAATTCATTATTTATCAATAACAAATACTTTGCTTATTTTGTTAGCAAACAATGAGTACGCCCGGGCAAAAAGTCATTCAACAATGGTATCGCCAAAAAAACTGGAAGCAATTCTCCTTTCAAAAAGAAATGGAAGCTGCTTACCTCGAAGGTTATTCGGGTCTGTTGAACGCGCCTACCGGTAGTGGTAAAACATTCGCGTTGTTCCTCCCCTTTCTTGCTGATTTCATCAACAAATACCCCGACCACAAAACCCGCAAAAACAACGGTTTACAAATGTTATGGATAACACCACTGCGGGCGCTCACCAATGATATCCGCAAAGCCATGCAGGAGGTTTGTGATGACCTGGAACTGCCATGGAAAATTGCTACCCGCACCGGCGACACCTCCGCTGCTGAGAAGGCTGCGCTAAAAAAGAAACTGCCGGAAGTATTGCTCACCACGCCGGAAAGCCTGCATTTAATGCTG